>JADLBL010000024.1 GCA_020847735.1 Candidatus Eisenbacteria bacterium | reverse complement strand
GGCCCGCGGCTATCGCGACCCCGAGTACTTCAAGCTGAAGATCCTCCAGCGCTGCGGGCTACCCCACAACCCGTGGGCGAGGATCACGCTGTGAGCGTCTCAGCACGGGACATCGAGAGGAGCCATTTTCTTCCGCTCGACTCGCTCGAGGCGATGACTCCGTCCTTCGACTGGAAGGGCTACCTCGAGCGGCGCCTGGTCCGGGTGGATTCGCTCAACGTGGCACAGCCCGGGTTCTTCCGCGGTCTCGAGGCGACGCTGACCTCGACGCCGCTGGCCGACTGGCAGGACTACCTGCGCTGGCGCGTGCTCGAGGACGCCGCGCCGATGCTCACGCAGGCGTTCGCCGACGAGGACTTCCGCTGGAGCAGCGTCCTGAGCGGGGCGAAGGAGATGCAGCCGCGCTGGAAGCGCTGCGTGCGGGCGACGGACGGCGACCTCGGCGACCTGCTCGGGAAGGCGTACGTGAAGGAGGCGTTCCCGCCCGCGGCCAAGGCGCGCGCGCTGCGCATGGTCGAGAATCTCGAGGCAGCGCTCGACGAGCGCATCGGTCAGCTCGACTGGATGAGCGGGGCGACGAAGCAGGCGGCGCGCGCGAAACTGCACGCGTTCGGCAACAAGATCGGCTATCCGGATCGCTGGCGCGACTACGCGGGCGTCACGATCGGCCGCACGTCCGCCTACGCGAACCACAGGGCGTGCAGCGTGGCCGAGACGGCGCGGCTGACCGCGCAGATCGGCAAGCCCACCGACCGCGGCGAGTGGCGGATGACCGCCCCGACGGTCAACGCGTTCTACAGTCCGACGCTCAACACGATCAACTTCCCCGCCGGCATCCTGCAGCCGCCGTTCTACGACGACGCGTGGGACGACGCCGTGAACTACGGCGCCATCGGCGCCGTCATCGGCCACGAGATGTCGCACGGCTTCGACGATCAGGGGCGCAAATTCGACGCTCACGGCAACCTGCGCGACTGGTGGACGGCGGAGGACGCCGCCAACTACCGGCAGCGTTCCGAGAAGGTCGAGGCGCAGTACTCCGAATACACGGTCCTGGATTCGCTGCACGTGAACGGCCGGCTGACGCTCGGCGAGAACACCGCCGACATCGGCGGCCTCGCCATCGCCTTCGCCGCGCTGCAGCGCGAACTCAAGGGCAAGCCCGCCCCGGGCCTGATCCAGGGCTTCACGCCCGAGCAGCGCTTCTTCCTCGCCTACGCCCGCATCTGGCGGCGCGTGGACCGCGACGAGGCCCTGCGGCGGCAGGTGCTCACGAACCCCCACTCGCCGGCCCACTGGCGCGTCAACGGCCCGCTCTCGGACCTCGACGAGTTCGAGAAGGCCTTCGGCTGCAAGGACGGGGACGCGATGGTGCGCGAGGCCGCGAAGCGGGCACGCATCTGGTGAACCCGCGGCCCGGCGGCCGATGCGCGCGGCCCGTGCCCTGATCGGCGCGGGCCGCGCGCGTCGCGGACCCGACGCGGTCGCCGCCGGGACGGCTCAGTGCGCCGCCGGCGGCTCCTGCCGGCGCGACCACTCGACGGTCCTCGCCAGCCCTTCGCGGAACGCGACCCGCGGCGACCAGCCGAGCACGGTCCGCGCGCGGCTCGCGTCCAGGTAGATGCGCTGCACTTCACCCGGCCGGGCCGGCAGGTGAATCGCCTCCGCCGTGAAGCCGGTCAGGGGCCGCAGTTCACGGACGATGTCGTTGACCGACGTACCCAGCCCCGTCCCGAGATTCAGCATCTCGCCGCTGCCGGCTTTGAGCGCGAGCACGTTCGCCTCGACCACGTCGTCCACGAACAGGTAGTCACGAACCGCCGTCCCGTCACCGAAGATCCGGGGCGGCTGGCCGGCCAGCATGAGCCCGATGAAGATCGCGTTCACCCCGGCCTCGCCGTGCGGGTTCTGGCGCGGACCGTAGACGTTCGGGTAGCGCAGGACCGTGTAATCGAGGCCGTGGAGCAGCTTCCAGATGTAGAGGTAGTGCTCGACCGTGTGCTTGCTCGCGCCGTAGGGCGACTCCGGGTTCACCGGGTGTTCCTCGGGCGCCGGCAGCACGCGTCCTTCGCCGTAGAGCGCGCCCCCCGTCGAGGCGTACACGACCTTGCGCACGCCCTGCGCGACGCAGGCCTGCAACAGGCCGAGGCTGCCGAGGATGTTGACGCGCGCGTCGAAGGCCGGGTCGGCGACCGACTTTCGAACGTCGATCTGCGCGGCGTGATGATCCACGATCTCGGGGCGGAAGTCGGCGACGGCGGCCTCGACCGCCGACGAATCGGCGAGGTCGCCGACGTAGAGCTTCGCCTTCGCGTTCACGAACTCGCGCCGGCCGCTCGAGAGGTCGTCGAACACCGCCACCTCGTGTCCGAGGGCGACGAACCGGTCCGCCACGTTCGAGCCGATGAAGCCCGCCCCACCCGTCACCAGGATGCGCACTGCGATCCTCCCTCCCCGCGCGGTCCGCCGACCGTCAGCGCGGCGCGGTGCGAAGCTCCGCCGGCTGGCCTTCGGACTGCACCCGGCGCATCCACGCCAGGAACCTCAAGCGCTGGAGCACCTGCAGGTCGCACTCCAGCACGATGGGCTCGTCCGGCACCGGAGCGGGCGCGGGCGCAAGAGGCTCGGGCGCCCCGGCCTGATGCGGCGTCACGACCGGGGTCGGAGGCAGCGTCGTCGCGAGCTGCGAGACGCGCGCTCCCAGGGCTTCGAGCGACGCCTTCAGTACGAACGCCAGGTCCATGCCGGAAAAGGCGATGCCGAACCGGGCGGAAAGCTCCGCGGCGCCGGCGGCGGGGCGACCGTGCGCGCCGGCCCACCAGCCTTCCAGCGGCCGGCCCGCGAGCGCGTCACCGAACTCGCGCGCCGTCGAGCGATCCACCACGAACACCACCCGGCCGAAGTGCTGGCGCGCGTCGTCGAGGCACCGGCCCAGGCCCGCCCAGGCGGCGGTTCGCGCGGCATGGCCGCGCGCGAGAAGGTAGAAACCCGGCCGGCCCGCGTACTGGACCAGCCCCAGCACCGGCATGTCGCCCTGCAGACATTCCATGAGACCCCATCGCGCCTCGCGGCCGAGCCGCTCGTGAAGCCTTCCGGCGCCCGCGTCCACCAGCAGCACGCGCGCGTGGCGCGCGAGCGCGTGCGCCGCCAGCTCGAGCGCGCCGCGCACGGTCGCGTTCTCGTTCGGCCCCGCGACCACGTGCAGCCACGGCTGCAACGCACCCGGGTCCCGCAAAGGCGGTTGCGGATCCGCTTTCGCGGCGCGGGGCGCGCCGCGCCTCAGCCAGAGCCCGAGCAGCGCCGCGCACAGGCCCACGAGTCCGCCGAGCCCCGCGCCGAAGCCGAGGAGCGCGGCCCACGGGCCGGGCAACGCCTCGGCCCGCACCGGCGGCGCGGGAGTGATCGCCGAGAGCGGCGCGTACGGATCCCCGAGCGCGTTCGCCAGGGTCACGAGCTGCGCGCCCGCCGCCGCCTTCGCGAGTTCCTTCTGCAGCCCGGTCTGGCCTTCGAGCGTGCGTGCCGCGAGCGCGTCGAGCGAATCGGCGCGCTCGCGCTGCGCGCCTTGCCAGGCGGCACCGCGCACGGCCGCGCTCGCGTCGCGCGCGGGCACGCCGGCGGCGAAGCGCGCGTCTTCGGCGGTCGCGAGCGCGAGCAGCGCGCGGCGGCATCGTTCCGGGTCGGCGGCGGCGGCCGCGGCGGCGACAGCTTCCGCTTCCGGCAGCGCAGGCGTGACGACGAGCTCCGGCGCCGGGCCGGCGTAGGGCGCCGGCAGCGCCTGCGCGAGGTCGCGCCGGCGGGACGCGTCGGCGAACAGCAACGAGGCGCATTCGGCCTGCGGCGTCATGGGAGGCAGCGGCGCGGCCATCAGCCCGGCCCGCCAGCGGTCCGACACCGCGGCGTACGCCTGCCCGAGCGCGGCGACTCCCGCCGAACGCCGGGCCGCGAGCCCGGCCGCCAGGCGACGGGCGCGGGGCGCACGCGGGGCCTGCACTTCGAGCTCAGGCCCGTGACGACCCCGCGCGAGCCGCGCGAGGGCCGCCCCCTCTCCCGGCTGAGCGGCTTCCGGCCACTCGACGTCCGCAGGCGGGCCGCCGGTCCACGGCACGCGCGCCCGGAACAGCGGCAGCGACGCGGGAGCGGTCACCAGCGCGACGACGACGCCGAGCGAGATCCCCGCGAGCGCGGCGAGGATCAGCGTGGTGGTTCGGGCGGATGGTCTGCGTGCGGGTGTGATCGCGTCTTCCCTGGCGCTCGGCGACGGCCGGATCGGGTGAACGGTCGGAGGCCCGCGTCCTGCGAGGCCCGGCGCCAAGTTACGAGCGCGATGCTCCGGCGGTCAAGGGCGCACCTTGCGCGCGCGACGTTCGCGGGGGCCGCCGGATCAGGCCGCGCCGTGCAGTTCGGTCGAGCGCTCCTCGGCAAGCGGAAGCGTGAACCAGAACGTGCTGCCCTTGCCCGGTTCGGTCTCGACGCCGACCTGCCCGCCATGCTGTTCGACGATGCCCTTGCAGATCACCAGGCCGAGGCCGGTGCCGCCCACCTTTCGCGTCGCGCCGGAGTCGATCTGCTGGAACTTGCGGAACAGCTTGGGAACGTCCTTCGCCGCGATGCCCTCGCCGTGGTCGCGGACCTCGACGCGCAGGTCCCGCCCGTACGGACGCGCGGCGACCTCGATGCGGCCGCCGGCGGGCGAGAACTTGATGGCGTTCGAAAGCAGGTTGGTCAGCACCTGCGCGATGCGATGCGCGTCGAGCAGCGTGTCCGGCAGGTCGGCCGGCAGGTCGAGCTCGAGCTGGATGCGCCGCTCCTCGATCAGCATGCGCAGGTTGTGCGCGGCCTGCCGCACGACCGGCTCCAGGTTCTGGGGCTCGATGGTCATGGACAGCGACGCCGACTCGAGCTTCGAGAAGTCGAGGATGTCGTTGATGAGCAGGAGCATGCGCTCGGCGTTCGCGTGCGCGATCGTCAGCAGCTTCACCTGCTGTTCGTTGTTCTGGAAGTAGCGCTCGTCGAAAAGCAGCTCGAGCGCGCCCTTGACGGAGGTGAGCGGCGTACGTGTCTCGTGCGAGACGACGGCCACGAACTCGGACTTGAGCCGGTCGAGGCTCTTGGTGTGCTCGAAGAGCTGCGAGTTGCGGATCTGCACCGCGGCCTGCGAGGCGAACCGCGAGAGGAACTCCTCGTCCCCGGCGCCGAAGCCCGCGGGCTTGTCGAACGCGACGAGCACCCCCAGGGCCTGGCTTCCCTGGACGAGCGGGACGGCGAGCAGCGACGCGGCGCCGCCCTTCACGCCGGCGACCGCGACGCGCGCGCACCCCGGCCCGCCCTGGCGGACGGGCCGCAGGTCGAACGCGCACATGCCGACGGGGCCGCTGCCGGCCAGCACGGGCGGGCGCGATTCGTCCCCGCCCTCCCACTCGACGCCGTGCGCGGCGGCGGGCCGGTATTCGGCCGTTTCCTCGTTCTGCAGGTACACCGCCGCCGCGGGGGCGTCCATGATCTGCGCGGTCGTCTCGACGATGCGCTTCAGCATCGGCTCGAGGTCGATGCCCGCGCCGATCTCCATCGAGGCCCGGTAGAGCGTGCTCAGATGAAAGGTCGCCTGCGCGACCTTCTCGCGCAGCTCCTGCTCGTGCCGCTGGAGCACCTCGTTCTTGATGCGCAGCTCCTCCAGCAGCGCGCGGTTCTCGGCGCGCAGCCGGCGGTTGCGAAGACGCTTCTCGACCATCGTCGGAAGGTCGGCGATATCGTCGAAGGGTTTGGTGACGTAGTCGTCGGCGCCCTGACGCAACGCGTCGATCGCGGTCTGGACCGACGCGTAGCCGGTCATCAGGATCACCGCGACCTCGGGATCGAGCGCCCGCGCCTCGCGCATCACGTCGAGGCCGCTCTTCCTGGGCAGCGAGATGTCGGTGAGGATCAGGTCGGGCGGATCGAGCGCCACCTTCGCCAGCGCGTCCTCGGCCGAGACGGCGAAGGTGCAGACGTACGGCTGGTCCGCCAGCACTTCGCGGAGCACGTCGGCGACGGTCTCGTCGTCCTCGACGACGAGCACGCGCGGCTGGACCGGCGAGCGATAGCCCGCCGACTCGTCGGCCGCGCGAACGCCGCCGTCGGGACCGCTGCCGTCGTCCATGAGGTCGTCGCTTCGCATCCCGCCCGCGCTCCTAGTGGGTGTGTCCGGTTTCGTGCTGCGCCGTGCGGCGGCGTCCCGCCTTCTTCGCCAGCCCGAGCGCCTGCTCGGCCGAGGCCAGCAGTTCCATCGAGTCCATGCCGTCGCGCGGGCTCGAGGCGACGCCCGCCGAGCAGCTCAGGCGTCCCGCGCGCGCGAAGCGGTGTTCCTCGATCGCGTGACGGAGCCGGTCGGCCAGCCGCCTCGCGGGACCGAGGTCGCAATCCGGAAGCACGACCGCGAACTCGTCACCCGCCAGGCGCGCGAGCAGGTCGCCCTCCCGCAGCGTCACCTTGAGCACCAGCGCGACCTCGGCGAGGACCTGGTCTCCGCACTCGCGGCCATAGTGCTCGTTCAGTCCGGCGAAGTGGTCGAGATCGAGCGCGATCACGGCCAGGGGCTGGCCGGTGCGCCGCGACCGGGCTTCCTCCTCGACGAGCCGGGCATGGAACGCCCGGGAGTCGGCGAGGCCGGTGACCGGGTCGCGGCCCGGAGCGCGGCGGAACCGCTCGAGTTCGAGTCGCGCGCCCAGCGCCGCTCCGAGCGCGCCCGACGCCGTGCGGACGAGCGCGAGCTGGTCGGGCGTCCAGCGCTGTCCCTTGCGGGCCCGCAGGTCGAGCGCCCCGACCCGCTCGCGACCGCGGAACAGCGGCGTGCCCACGCACTCCCGCAGGTCGCCGGGCGCGCTCTGCCAGTCGCCCCGCGCACACCAGGGTTCGAGGACTCCTTCCGGCGAGAGCGCGTACAAGGCCACGCCGTCGCAGCCGAACGCCGTGCGCAGCGAGTCGAGCGCCGCGGGCAGCGCCTCGGGGTCCGAGAGCGAGGCGAGCAGCGCCTCGCACGCGTCCCACAGGCAGCCCGAGGCCACGCGCCGGTCGTCCCGGCGCGGCGTTTCGGCCGGGCCGCGCTCGTCGCCCTTGCGCTCGAGCGGTCCGGAGTGGGCGGGCTTCATGTCCGGCTCAGGCCGCGCGCGCGTGGGAAGCGCCGCCACCGAAGCCCGTCTTGAGCTCGGCGATGCGTCCGGCCGCTTCCTGGATTCGGCTCGACTCACGGAGGACCACCTCCAGGCGTTCGCGAAACCCGGGTTCATGGGCCGCGGGGTTCATCAGCAGCAGCTGCGCGTTGCCGCGCACGCCGACCAGGGCATTGTTGATTTCGTGATGCACGGCGAGCACCGAAAGGACCTGCGCGTTCCACGCCTGCTGCTCGCCCCACCAGCACGCGACGTGGGCGCGCAGCGTGGCGGCTCCGGCCGCGTCGCCCGCGGCGGCGAGCGCGTCGGCCTCGGCCTCCAGCCGGTGCTTGAGCGCCTCCCACGGAGGCTTCATGCCGTCCACTCCACCCACGTTCAGGCCGCCTCTTCGCGCAGCGTCATCGCCTTCTGCAGGCGCAGGCGCAGCCGGCTCATCGCCCGGGTGTGGACCTGCGAGACCCGCGACTCGGAAATGCCGAGCGTCCGCCCGATCTCCTTGAGCGTCAGGTGCTCGTAGTAGTACAGCGCGACCACCAGGCGTTCCTGTTCGGGAAGATGGTCGATCGTGTTCAGCATGACCTGGCGCTGCTGGCGATCCTCGAGCGCCGCCTCGTGGTCCTCGGCGTTGGGGTCCGCGAGGTGATCGGCGAGCGTGCCCTGGTCCTCGCCGTCGTTGGAACGCGACTCGTCGAGGGAGACCAGCACCGCGCCGCGCACGTGGTCGAGCAGGCGGTAGAACTCGTCGCGCGACATCTTGAGCTCGCGCGCGACCTCGTCCTCCGACGCGGCCCGCCCGAGCTTCTGGTCGAGCTTGCGGGTCACGCCGTCGAGGTTGCGCGCCTTGCGGCGCATGGAGCGCGAAGCCCAGTCGAGTGCGCGCAGCTGGTCGAGCACCGCGCCCTTGATGCGCCAGACCGCGTAGGTCTCGAACTTGACGCCCTTGCCCGTGTCGAACTTCTCGTGGGCATCGAGCAGCCCCAGGACGCCGGCCGAATAGAGATCCTCGTGGTCCACGTTGCGCGGCAGCGTCGCGGCGACGCGCTCGACGACGTGCCGCACCAGCGGCGCGAAACGCTTGAGCAGGTCGTTCTTGCCG
Organism: Candidatus Eisenbacteria bacterium; assembly: GCA_020847735.1. Lineage (NCBI taxonomy): Bacteria > Candidatus Eiseniibacteriota > Candidatus Eiseniibacteriota bacterium. The sequence continues at coordinate 132,655 of JADLBL010000024.1, read as the reverse complement.
TAGGTCACCGGGGTGGGCGCGGGAGCGGCCGGCTTGCGACCGGGCACGACCTTCAGGACCGGACGACGCGCGGGGGCCGGGGTCGAGGCACGCTTCGAAACGGAGCGACGGTTCGGGGCGACGGCGGCGCGGGGCATGGGGAAACCTCCTAGGCTTCGAGGCGTTCTTGCGTGGGCTCCGGCTCGATCAGCGACTTCGGTCCGGTGGGGCGGGATTTCCACAGCTTCGCGGCCAGGGCGCGGTACGCGCCGGCGGCGCTCGACTTCGGGAACGCGGCGATCACCGGCTCCTGCAGGCGGACGGCGCGGGGCACCGCCGCGTCGAAGGGCACGACGCCGAGGCAGTCGAGCTCGAGGCGCAGGAAGCGGCGCGCGACCAGGCGGATGCGGTGCGCGGTGTCCTCGGCCTCGTCCGCCCCGTTCGCCATGTTCACGACGAGCTGGGGCGCGCGTGCGAGGCCGCCCTGCTTCTGCAGCAGCTTGACCAGCGCGTAGGCGTCGGAGAACGCCGGCATCTCGGGGGTCGTCACGACGATCACCTCGTGCGCGGCGCGGCAGAACTCGGTCGTCTGTCGCGAAACGCCCGAAGCGGTGTCGAGGATCACCAGGTCGGCGTCGGAGTCGAGCGTGCTCAGGCCGCGCAGCAGCAGCTCGCGGCGGAAGTCGTCGAGGTCGGCCAGTTCGGGGACTCCCGAGGCGGCCGGCACCAGCCGCACGTTCTCGGGGCCGTTGACGACGATTTCGTCCATCGTCTTCTGCCCGGAAAGCACGTGCTGCAGGTCGAAGCGCGGGTGCAGGCCGAGCAGCAGGTCGAGATTCGCCTGCGCGAGGTCGCCGTCCACGAGCAGCACGCGGGCGCCGCGCTCGCCGAGGGCGACCGCGAGGTTGGCGGCCAGGTTGCTCTTGCCCACGCCACCCTTGCCGCTCGCGACCACGATCGTGCGCGCGCGCGGCCGGCTCCACTGCGCCGGGTGTTCGCCTTCCGAAACCGGCGCCGGCGAGCCGTGGACGGGCACGAGCTGGATCGGCGTCCGGGCGGCCGCGCGCTTGCGGTTGCGGGCCTTCACGCGCGGCTCCCGCGCTCGAGCGAGCAGACGGCCGAGACGAACGACCAGAAGCGGATCTGCTGGTGACAGCGCGCGAGCGGGACCTCGAGGCCCAGGCGTGAGAGCCGGCGCTGCTCCTCGCGGAGCGAGCCGAGCGCCGCGTTCGCGGCGTCCTGCCGCGCGCCGGCCGAGCCCGGCATTTCGGCCGCTGGGTCGGCGGCACGCGTGAGCGGGACGAACGCGCTCACGCGGCGTTCCGCTGGCCGCGCGCGCCGGAACCGCGCGCGAGCCGCTGCAGGGCCGTGGCGTACAGCTCCCCCACCTCACGCATCGTCAGCTTCAGCGCGCCGGCGGCCTCAAGCACGGTCAACCGTTCGACGAGCAGCAACGCCAGCACCTGACGCTCGCGCTCCTCGAGCCCCCCGATGGCCTCGCGCATGCGGCGGGCGAGGGCGGGGCCGCGCGACTTCGCGATGCGCGGCTTCATGCGGCCTTCCGCAGCGCGGGACGGCGGCGGCCGTCGGCCTCGAGCAGGGCGCGACGCACCGCGCGACGCAGCCCGTCGATGTGGAACGGCTTTGGGAAGACCTCCACGACGCCCGCCCGGCGCAGGTCACGCGCCCGGTCCGCGCCGGTCTCCGCCGTCAGGACGATGACCGGCTGCGCGCTCGGGCCGCGGCGGAGCTTGCGCGCCAGTTCGAGCCCGCTTTGTCCCGGCAGCCGCAGCTCGGTGATGACGAGATCGCTGTCGTGGTCCTTGAGCCACGCCAGCGCTTCTTCGGCGGAGCGGAAGGTGTCGATGGTGAATCCGTCATCCGACAGGCCTTCGGCGAGCGCCCAGGAGGTCGTCGGCTCGTCTTCCACGATCAGGAGATGCGGCATCTCGGATGGGCTCCGTCGTCGGGTCACGTGCGAGGGGACGGCGGAGCGATTTGCAGCACGCGTGCCATGCGCATTCGGGGAGTGCGAAGCGCACGACCCGGCGGGCCCCGGGGCGCGGAGGAACCCGCCCGCACTCGAACGCGCGGCAACAGGTCGTTGTCAGCGCGCGAGTTACCGGTGCGCGGCCGGGCTGTTCCGGCGCGACGTCCCGATCGAGCCGGGCTGAACCGGGCCGAAGCCGCTCGCAGGGAAACGCCGGCGGCTGCCCAACCTCGCACCGTGCGGCGGCAGCGTCCGATTGCTTCTTGGTCGGCCCCGCCGCCGACTACTCGCCCGGATCCGCCTCCTCGGCGTCGTCGCCGAGCGCGAATTCGCTGAGCTTCGTCCTCAGGGTCTGGCGCGAGATGCCGAGCAGCGAGGCCGCGCGCGTCTTGTTGCCGCCGCAGACCTCCAGCGCATGCTCGATCGCGAGCTTCTCGATCTCGACGAGCGGCCGGACCTTGCCGGCGGGGAACGGCTCTCCGCGGGCGACCGTTCCGCCGGAACCGCCCGCATGGGCCAGCTCGGCGGGCAGGTGCTCGGGCAGGATGTCCTCGTCGGCTTCGAGCAGCACGACTCGTTCGATCACGTTCCTCAGCTCGCGCACGTTGCCGGGCCAGGCGTAGGCCTTCATCGTCGCCAGCGCGGCCGGATGCAGCTTCGCGGGCGGGCGGCCGAGCTCGCGGCAGAATCGCTGCACGAAGTGCTCGGCGAGGGTCGCGATGTCGCTCGTGCGTTCGCGCAGCGGAGGAATCTCGACGGGAACCACGTTGAGGCGGAAGTAGAGGTCCTCGCGGAATCGTCCGTCCGCGACCATCTTCGGCAGATCGCGGTGGGTCGCGGCGACCACGCGCACGTCCACGGTGATATCCACGTGACCGCCCACCCGGCGAAAGGTCCGGGTCTCGAGCACGCGCAAGAGCTTCGCCTGCAGCTGCGGCGCCATCTCGCCGATCTCGTCCAGCAGCAGTGTGCCGCCGTCGGCCAGCTCGAACAGTCCCTTGCGGAAGCGCTTCGCGTCCGTGAACGCGCCCTTCTCGTGGCCGTAGAGCTCACTCTCGAGAAGCTGCTCGGGGATGGCGCTGCAATTGAGCTCGATGAAGGGTCCCGCGGCGCGCGCGCTCCGGGAATGGAGAAAGCGGGCCATCAGCTCCTTGCCGGAGCCCGTCTCGCCGCGGATGAGCACGGTGGAGGTTCCGCTCCGGGCCGCGCGCTCGAGGCGGCCGAGCGCGCGCGTGAGCGCCTCGCTCTCCCCCACGATCGGCTGGGCGCTCGGCGCGGTGGCGCGCAGGTGGTCCACCTCGCGCTTCAGCCGCGCGTGCTCGAGCGCGCGCTCGAGCACGACTCCGAGGTGATCGAGGTCGGGCGGCTTGAGCATGAAATCGTAGGCGCCCATCTTGATCGCGCGCACGGCGTGCTCGACCGTGCCGTGGCCGGTGAGCATGACGACCGGCATGGCCGGGTCCACTTCGCGCAGCGCCTTCAGGACCTTGAGGCCGTCCTCCTCGCCGAGCTTGAGATCGAGCAGCACCGCGTCCACGCCCTGCTCCCGCACGGCGGCGAGGGCTTCACGGCTGCCGGCGGCTTCGAGCGGGGCGTAGCCGGCGTCGCGCGCCCACTCGCCGATGCTGAAGCGGAGCGACCGCTCGTCATCGACGATGAGCAGCGTCTGGGCGGACTGCACGCGCGTCGGGCTGTCGCCTTTCGCCATGACGTTTCTCCAGCGGGAAGTTGAGGAGGACCGTGGTGCCGCGGGCCTCGCGACTGTCCACGGAGATGGAACCGCCGTGCTCCTGCATGATCGTCTGCGAGATGCTCAGTCCCAGCCCGGTGCCCCGGGCCTTGGTCGTGAAGAACGGGTCGAACATCTTCTCGAGCACGCCGCGCGGGATGCCGACGCCGGTGTCGATCACGCGCACCTGCTCGTGTGCGACCCAGCCCGGCCGGAGCGCGCGACCGCGGGGGCGGTCGCCGGCGCGGCGGCCGGCACCGCGTGACGGCGTGCGGCTGCGAACGCGCCGCACCTCGTAGCGGAGCGTCCCGCCCGCCGGCATCGCCTGCACCGCGTTCAGCGTGACGTTGAGCAGGACCTGCGTCACCAGGTCGGGGTCAATGTAGACGTCCGGCAGGCGTGGCGCCACCTCCACCTCGACCTCCACGCGCGCCCCCTGGATCGACTCCGCTGCGAGCGCGAGCACGCGCTCCACGCACTCCGCCAGCGAGGCGGCGCGCAACTCGGGCGTGCGCGGGCGCGCGTACTGCAGCAGGCTGGTGACGATGCGGTCGAGGCGTGCGACCTCGTCGAGGATCACCTGCGCGAATCGCGCCCGGTCGTCGCGAGGTTCGAAGCGCTTGAGCAGGACCTGCGCGCTCGTGCCGATCCCCGCGAGCGGATTGCGAATCTCGTGCGCGACACCGGCGGCGAGCTGGCCGAGCGTCGCCAGGCGCTCGTTGCGACGCAGCTCGTGCTGCATGCGGCGCAAGCGGGTCAGGTCGTTCAGCGTCACCAGCAACCATGCCGGCCGGCCGACCCTCCAGGTGCGCAGCCGCACGGGCACGTCGCCGGCGCCGGGCGTGTGCAGCACGACCTCGCCCTCGGTGCGCACCCGCCGGCGCGCGTCCCGCAGCGGGTCGTCGCCGGCCACCACGGTCCGCAACACGTCGCCGGCGGCGGCGTGTCGCAACTGCGGGCCGCCCAGGCCGAGCAGGCGTTCGACCGCCGCATTCGCCGCGCGAACGCGCGAGTCCGGATCCAGCACGAGCACGCCGGTCTCGGCGTCCTCCATGAGCGCGCGGACGAGGGCTTCCCAGGGCGGCGCGCTGCGTGCGCGCGGGGCTCGGCGGGTCATGTGCGTTCCATCGCGCGCGGCAGTATAGGCAAAGTCGGCGCCGCCGCGAAGGCGCGATTGCGCGCCGGCGCGAGCGCGGACGCCGCCGGAAACGAAAAAATGCCGCCGCGTCGCGCGCGACGGCATCGTTCCCGCGGGTCGGATCAGCCCTTGAGGAGCACCTGGATCACGGCGTCGGCGAGCCGGTCCCGCACGTCGTTGCGGTCGTAGTAACCCGACTCGATCCGCTGCTGCGCCGAACGCACCCGCGGAAGCCGGACGAGCGGAGCATCCGTGTCGGGCACGGAACGCCGGGAGGAACTTGAGGAACTTCCGGGCCTGCTGCTCTTGCGACGGCGGGTCCTGGTCATGACTCCTCGAAGACACCCCGGCCCATCATCCCGCGGTCCGGCCCGACCGGAGCCGGGTCCGGCGTGCCGCCTTGCTCAAGGCTTCTTGCCCGGTTCGGCGGGTCCCGGCGGACGTTGTCCGCCCATCGCCTTCCGGTTCTCCTCCTGGATGCGGGCGTAGATTTCCTCACGGTGCACCTTGACCTCGGGCGGCGCCTCGATTCCGAGCTTCACCTGACCGGATCGAACCTCGAGCACGGTGATCTTCACGGAATCACCGATTCGAATGTTCTCTCCTAACTTCCTTGTTAGGACCAGCATCTTCTCGAGCCTCCGCTCAACCGCACCGCGACCATGCGGCACTGTCCTACCGACGCAGTGCCTATCGGCATGGCGGGAATGGGACTTGACCCAGAATACCTTCCGGCTGCGGCCCCACCAAGCACGATGTGGGCTTGGTCGCCCCCCCTTCCGCTGCTAGCTTCCCGTTCGTTCTCTGACCGGAGGGACGGCCGAACGATGGATCGTGGGCTGGCCAATCGCCTGCTGACGTGGCTGATGCTTCCCGCCACCGTGGCCCTCGTGGTCTCGGCCCTGACGCTCTCCCGTCACGCCTACACGGGCCTTTCCCTGCAGGGCGAGCGGGTGGCCGCGGTCGAGCCCGGCAGCCCGGGGGCTCGCGCCGGACTGCGGAGCGGGGACAGCGTCTTCCCGGCGCCGGGCGCGCCGCCGCTCAGCCTGCTGGACGCCGACCCCCTGCGTGGCGCCTCGCCGGGGGTCCCGCTGGCGCTCCGGCGCGAGCGCGGCGGCGACCTCGCGCGGGTGTGGCTCGCGCCCGAGCCTTTGCCCGACGGTGAGCGACGCTACCGGGCTTTTCTGCTCGCCATCGCCTCCGTGTTCGTGCTGCTCGCCGGCTGGGTCTGGAGCGAGCGGCGCGACCACCTGACGCGGGTCTTCCTGCTCCTCGGGCTGGCGTTCGCGGCGATGCTCGCGCCCGCGCCATGGCTTCCGTCCGGCGGTTGGCAGGTGGTCTACGACCTCAGCGTCCTCGCGGCGCAGATCTACGTCGCGATCCTGTTCCTGCATTTCTTCGCGCTGTTCCCGAATCCCGCGCCGCGACCGCGCGCCCGCGCGTTCGTGCGCGCGGGTTACGTGCTGGCGACCGCGCTGCTGCTTTCGCTCATCGCGGTGGTCGCCGAGACCGAGTGGGGCGCCGGCCGGTGGCGCGGAGCGCTCGTCGCGCTCGAGGACGCGCACGTGGCGCTGTTCACCGCGGGCATGCTCGGCGGGCTGGTGCTGTTCGCGACCTCGTTCGCCCGCACCCGGGATCCGGACGCGCGGCGACGGCTGCGCGTCGCGTTCTTCGGCACGGTGCTCGGCGCCGCGCCCTTCGCCGCGATCATCGCCTGGCGAAACCTCGCCCCCGGCTCGGCGCTGCCGGGGGACCGGCTGGTCGTCGCCTCGACACTCTTCGTTCCGGCCTCGTTCGCGTGGGCGATCTCGATCCATCGCCTGTTCGACTTCCGGGTCGCGCTGCGCGCGGTGGTCACGCTCGCGATCGTCGCGGCGCTCGGGTTCGCGACCTACGCCGCGGGCGAATGGATGGCGGCGTCCTGGTGGCCGGCGCTCGGCCGCGACGTCTCGGGTGTGTCGCTCGCCTGCTTCGTCCTCGTCGCGGCGCTCGCGGGTCCCACGCGCACACGCTTCGCGGCCCTCGGCGTGCGGGTCGTGCCGATCGCCGGCGAGGTCTCGCTCGCGGCCTGGGCGCCGGCCGCGGCGGCGGCGCGCGCCGAGGGCCCCGGGGCGATGCTGCAGGAGGCCTGCGAGAGCATCCGCCAGGCGCTGCGACTCGACGGTTGCGGCGCGCTCGCGGTCGAGGGCCGGGAGTTGCGCGTGGCGGCGCTCTCGGGAGCGGGCGTGGAGGCACAGGGCCTGCCCCAGGCACTCGGACCCGGCCTGCTCGAGGCGATGTCCCGGCAGGCCGGCGCGTGCGCGCTGAGCGATTCCGGGCTGGCGGCGACGGACCGCGAGGCGCTGGAGTCGGCGGGGGTGCGCTGGACGCTCGCGATCCCCGGCGCGCCGGTCGCGGCCGTGCTGTTGCTGGGCCGCCGCGTCGCGGGTGCGTGGCTCGATCGCGCCGAGGCGCGCGACCTCGAGCGCCTCGCCCATCACCTCGGCGTGGCGCTCGAGAACTCGGAGCTGCGGCGGGAGGCGCGCCATCACGCGTCGGTGGCGCGCGAACTGCGCGAGGCCCGGCACGTGCAGGCGCACCGACTGCCCCGGCGGACTCCGGTCTACCCGACGCTCGACTGCGCGGCGGTGACGCTGGCCATGGAGTCCGTGGGCGGCGACTACTACGACTTCGTCGAGACCGGAGCGCGCGACTTCGTCCTCGCGGTCGGCGACGCCGCCGGGCATGGGGTCCCCGCGGCCCTGGTGCTCGCGGGGGTGCAGTCGCGTTTTCGTGACCTCGCGCGCGGGCTGCAGCCGCCGGGAGAGTTGCTCGAGGCGCTCAACCGCGACCTGCTCGCGCACGAGCAGCCGGACCGCTTCATGGGGCTGCTGTGCGCGCGCGTGGAGGTGAGCCGCGCGGTCGTGCGCTTCGCCAACGCCGGCCTGACGCCGCCGCTGGTGCGGCGCGCGGCCACGGGGCGGACCCAGGAGCTGCGCGAGAGCGGGCTGCTGCTCGGCGTGGGGCAGGGCGCCTCCTACCCGACCGTCCCGGTCGAACTGGACGCCGGCGACGTGCTGTTGTTCTACACCGACGGCCTCACGGAGGCCTCGCGCGGCGGCCGGCTGTTCGGCCCCGAAGGCGTTCAGGCGGTCCTCGACCGACACGCTCATCGGCGCGCCCCGGACCTGGTCGAGGAGCTGCTCGCGGCCGTCCGTGCGTGGGCCGACGAGCCCCTGGACGACCTGACCCTGGTGGTCCTCAAGCAGGTTTCCCGGCCCGCCGCCCGGAGTCGGCCCGGCCACTCCACCCTCAACTCCGTCCTCGAGGCTGCCGATACGACGCGGTGAGACGACAGGATGCCGTCTCCCCCGCCCGTGTCGCCAACCCACGGGCGGCCGATCGCGACGGTTGACCTCGCGACGGAAGTCGCGAGCCCTCGAAGTCGGAGGTGCACCGTGGACGTCGGGCTTGTGATGGTCCTGCTGGACCTGCTGTGGTGGATCAGGCGCTGAATCACTGACCGGGAAGCGGCTCCCGGGCGCCGTCCGCAGGGAGCCGCTCGCCCACGCCGTTCACCGGGTGGACGCCGGAAGTTCGGGGCGGACTCGGGCCTCCGGACTCAGGCTTCCGGACTCAGGCTTCCGGAGTGTGATTCCCGTCGCTAAGCGCATCCGCGAGTTCGCGGGCCAGCATCGCGACGCGTTGCACCGCTCCGCGCGCGGGGTCCTCGGCGACGCGCCGCATGAACGCCGCTCCGACGACGACCGCGTCGGCCTGCCCTCGCAGGCGAGTTGCGTCTTCGCCGCTCGAGATGCCGAATCCGACCGCGACCGGCAGCGGACTGTGACGCCGGAGTTGCGCGATCCTTTCCGGAATCGAGCCCGACCAGCCCTCCCCACGTCCCGTCACGCCCGTGCGCGCGAGGCAATAGATGAAGGCGCGGCTGCGCGCGAGCAGCATCGGCAGCCGGGCGTCGTCGGTCGTGGGCGCGACCAGCACGATGGTCTCGAGCCCGGCACGATCGAACTCGTTCCACCACTCCGGGGCCTCGTCGGGCGGCAGATCCGAAACGATCACGCCGTCCACGCCGGCGGCCTTCGCGCGCGCCGCGAACGACGCGACTCCCGCGCGCACGACCGGGTTCGCGTAGGTCATCACCACGAGCGGGAGCGACGAGGCGGCGCGGAAGCGCGCCAGCATCTCGAAGATGGCTCCGGTCGTGACGCCGGCGCGCAGCGCCCATTCCGAGGCGCGCTGGATCTCGGGACCGTCCGCGATCGGGTCGGAGAACGGGATGCCGACCTCGGCGGCCAGCGCGCCCTCGTGCTCGAAGGCGCGAAGCATCTCGAACGTGTCGTCGAGGGACGGATAGCCGGCGGTGACGAACGGAATGAATCCGGTGCGGCCGGCGCGGGCGGCGAACGCGGCCCGCAGGCGTGAATCACTCACGCGGGCTCACCAGCCCAGGTACGGATTCCCGAAGCCGTAGCTGCCGTTGCCGTAGCCGTGGCCGTACTGCAACGGCGAACGCAGGTCCTGGAACTGGAGCCGGATCATCGAGTTTCCGCTCGGCTTCCAGCTCAGGTCGAGCCCCTGCAGGAAGAAGGACGCGCCGCGGCCCGCGCCGCCGGTGCCCAACTCGTTGCCGAGGGTCACGGCCATCGTGACCGGCGCGCGGAACTGGTAGAGGAAACTGGTCGTCTGCAGAGCGCTCGTCGTCCCCCAGCCGGAGCCGACCGCGATCGTGCTGCTCATGTGCAACCGCGCGGGATCGAACCACGCCGCGGGTCGCGCCAGCGCGCTGACAGGGACCCTGGGCGTGAAGCCGACGGCCTCCGGATCGAACAGCGTTCCCGAGTGGGCGGTGACGGCCATGCAAGCGACGAACAGGGCGGCGAAGCAGGCGCGACGCATCATGAGGTGGACCTCCGTTCCAGGAGGAAACTAGAAACCCGCGCGGCCCAAGTCAACGGACGATTGGGGACGGCGCGGGTTCCAGGTTCATCTCGTGTCAACAGCAGGTCAGCTTTCGTCCCCCACCTGGAGCTTGATCACGATCTCGTACGTGCCGCCCCGGGCGATCGAGACCGGCACCACGAGCCGGGTGGCCTGCGGAGCGGGCGATGCGGGCGCCGCGGGCGATGCCGCCACCACCGGCGCGGGGGCGGGTTCCGTCGCCGTCGCGCGCGCGGGCGCGGGCGAGGCCGCCACGGCGGGCGCCGGATTGCGCAAAGCCGCGGGGATCTGCATGGACATCGAGGGGCCGGCGCCGGTCGGCGTCGGTTTGATCGGCGCGGGCTCGCTCGCGCGGGCGCCGACGGGTTCGGCGGCGCGCGCCGCCGCGGGCTGCCTCCCGGGCAACTCGATCTCGCGGCCGTAGTCGATGCGCGCGGCGTCACCGCCGTCCAGGGGCGCCGGCGTCGACTGAGCTTCGTGCTGGATGACGTGGGCCGGCGCGGGGGGCGGCGCGCTCGCGCGCACGCTCTCGCGCGGCGGGTGCGTCTCGGCCGGCTCGGCGGGCGCGGTGCGGCCTCCGGGCGAGCGGCGCAGGTCCTTGGTCACCTTTTCCATGAGCAGGTGCGAGATGCCCCGGAAGGTCTCGAAAACGCCCTTGCCCTCGCGCGCCACGCCTTCGAAGAACGGAACCTTGCCGCCCGGATTGAGCTCGGCGTTCAGCTCGTCGATCGAATAGATGTTGGGCAGGTCGCGCTTGTTGTACTGCATGACCCACGGAAGCGAGTCGAGGCTGATGTTGTATTCGCCGAGGTTGGCCCGCAGGTTGGCGAGCGACTCCTTGTTCTCCTCCATCTTGCCGACTTCGGAGTCCACGACGAAGACGATCGCGTCCGCGCCCTTCAGCACGAGCTTGCGCGTCGCGTTGTAGAACACCTGGCCGGGGACCGTGTAAAGGAGGAACCGGGTCTTGAAGCCCATGATCTCGCCCAGGTCGAGCGGGAGCAGGTCGAAGAAGAGCGTCCGGTCGGACTGCGTCTTCATGCTGACCATCTTGCCTCGGCTCGTGTCGGGCACGGCCTCGTAGATGGCTTCGAGATTCGTGGTCTTACCGCACAGGCCGGCGCCGTAATACACCAGCTTGGCGTTGATCTCCTTGCCTGAATAGCTCACGACGACCACGGTTCATGTCCTCCTTGTAGTGACCCCACCCTGTCGCGAGGGAGTCCCATGGAGCCCCTTGCCGCCCTTTCTCCACGGGGCCTTCGAGGAAGCCGAAACGAGTTCCGTCTTCGGATGGGGTCGCCACCTGCGGTCCGGCATCGTGCCGGTCGCCTCGCGCGCTCGACGATGGCGAGCGACGATTCCTGTCCAGCTTCGCGACCGGTATCGGCGGGGCCCGGCAGGGGCTTCACGCTTTTTCTGGGCCGGCCCGGGAAAGCGCCCGGCGGCCGCCCGACGGCGTCGCGTGGAGGGGAACGGGGCCGGGAACTCAGGCCGGGGCGGCGACGGCCTCGCGGTGAATCCAGATGCCCGGACGCTCGTGAACCTGGGTCTGGATGCGGCCCTCGGGCGAGGCGTAGTGGGACAGGAAGATCTCCTTGAGATCCTCGGCCTCACCGCTCGGGAAATAACGCCGCGCCCGCGTGAACATCTCGTCGTGCTCCGAGTAGATGAACGCCGTGACCTCGGTCACCCGCTCGTACTGGTTGGCCGAATAGGCGGCGTCCGGCGAGTCCTCCATGTCGAGCCACAGCGAGGCCCGCGGCCGCACCACCTCGAAGGCGTGCCGGGACTTCATGAGGTGCTCCCAGAGGCCGAAAATCTCGAGCGGGACGAAGCGCACCTGGGCATTGCCGGTGTCCTTGCGGATCAACTCACAGCGCACGAGCTTCTGGCTCGACATGTCCCCTCCTCGCGAAACGGGCGCCCGCGCCGGCCAGACCGTTCCGGGGCCGGCGTGAAGGCGCTGCGGCGTCCCTGCAGCCAGGCGCATCCTAGCCCGGGCCGTTCCGCGACTGCCAGCCGAGAGTACCGGCTGCGCGGGGCGGCGAATCGGCCCGGCGCGGGGACCGGGCCGGGTGCTTGACACTCCCGGAGAGGTCCACCTACGGTCGGGCGGTCACCGGCCAGGCCGGTTCGGCTCCCCCCCGCCCCTCGCGTCCGCACCGGGCCGAGGATCCTGAGGCCAAGGAATGTCCCGACTCGTCTACGGCTCGCTGACAGCGCTCATTTCCGGTATGCCGGCCTGGCTGGGCTATCTGTTCGCCGACCTGCTGACGGAGGTGCATTTCCGGTTTTTCCCCGCCCGTCGGCATGCGGCGCTGGCCAACCTCGCCGTCACCATGCCGAGGGCCGGCCGGCGCGACCGCGTCCGGATCGCCCGCCGCATGATGCGCAGCTACAACCGGATGATGTACGAGTTCTTCCGCCTGCCCCACCTGTCCCGCGCCCAGCTGCTCGCGTCGGTCGAGGTCGAGGGCCGCGAGCATCTCGAGGCCGCGCTGGCCCGCGGCCGCGGCGTCATCCTCGCCTCCTCGCACATCGGCAACTGGGAGCTGGCCGGAGTGATGATCGCCCAGTTCGGCTACGCGCTCCACGCGGTGGCCGGGGTCCAGCTCGGCCGCTGGCTCACGGGCGCCGTCCGCGAGACCAAGTCGGAGCTGAGCATCGTGACGGTTTCGCCCGAGGACGGATTTCGCAAGCTGCTGCGCGCGCTCGAGCACAACGACCCGGTCGCGCTGGTGGTGGACGGCGACATCTACCAGCACGGCGTGGACGTCGAGTTCTTCGGCCGCCCCTACCGGTTCCCGGCCGGTCCCGGCGTGCTCGCCCAGCGCACCGGCGCGCAGGTGATCTGCGGCTACTGCGAACGGCTTTCGCCCGGTCGCTTCCGCATGGTCATGGAGAAGCCCCTCGACCCGGCGGCCTGCGCTTCGACCGCCGAGCTCAACCAGGCGGTCGCGACGACGATCGAACGTCACATCCGCGAGCACCTCGACCAGTGGTGCATCTTCCGGCCGATGTGGGAACCCGCCCCCGGGGGAGCCGCCGAGCACGCCGGGGGCGCGAGGAGAGTCGAGGCGTGAGGATCGGCATCGTCTCGCAGTCGTACTACCCGCGCTATGGCGGCGTCACCGAGCACGTCCACGCGCTGGCGAGCGAGTTGCGGCGCCGCGGGCACGAGGTCACGATCCTGACGAGCCGCTTCCGCGCCGGCGAGGGCGGCGAAGCGGCCGGTGTGCGCCGGATCGGTTACAACATCCTCATTCCCTTCAACCGCGCGGTCGTGGACTTCACCGTCGGCTGGGGGCTCAAGGGCCAGCTCCGGCGCGCCATGCGCGAGCTCGACCTGGACGTCGTCCACGTCCACTGCCCGACCGCGCCCACCCTGCCGGTCTTCGCGATCCAGGTCTGCGATCGCCCGCTGGTCGGAACCTTCCATTCGACCGGCGGGCGGACGACGCTGCAGGATCTCTTCCAGCCCGTGCTCTCGCGCGTGACCGCGCGACTCGACGGGCGGATCGCGGTCTCCGAGACCGCGAAGGCGACCGCCGAGATCTATTACCCGGGAACCTACGAAGTCATCCCGAACGGCGTGGATGTCGAGCGGTTCCACCCGCTGGCGGCGCCGTTTCCGCAGTGGCGCGAGCCGGGGACCGTGAACATCCTGTTCGTCGGCAGGCTCGACCCCCGCAAGGGCGTCTCCGATCTCATCGCCGCCATGCCCGAGGTGCTCGAGCGCACGGACGGCCGGGCGCGACTGCTGGTCGTCGGCGATTCCTACCTGCGCCCGCAGATCGAGGCCCAGGTCTCGTCGGCGGCCCGGCGGCACGTTCATTTCCTCGGACACGTGCCGAGCGCCGATCTGCCGCGCTGGTACGCGACGGGCGACGTGTTCTGCTCGCCGGCCACCGGCAACGAGAGCTTCGGCATCGTGCTCGCCGAGGCGATGGCCTCCGGCAGGGCGGTCGCCTGCTCGGACATCCCGGGTTACCGCTGCGTCGTGACGCCCGGGCGGGACGCCGCGACGTTTCCGCCGGGCGACGTGCGCGCCCTGGCCCGCACGCTCGCGCAGCTCGTGGACGATCCGGAACGACGCGGACGACTCGCCGAGGCGGGCCGCCGGCGGTCGCTGGACTTCGCCTGGCCACGCGTGGTGGACCGCATCGAGGCGGTCTATCGCGATGCCGTCGGGCACCGGCGGGCGCGCCTGTCCGGCCACTCCGCCGCCTGAACGCATGAACGGGGCGGCGGACCGGCGGCCGCTGCTCGCGCAGCGCGATTTCGCCTCCCTGTGGTGGGGCCAGCTGATCTCGATCCTCGGCGAGCGGCTGAACTTTCTGGCGCTGAACGGGCTGCTGCTCGAGCACACGCGCGCGTTCGCGGACCTGCGGCACTCGAGCGTCCTGCTGGGCGTTCTCGGCACCGTGATGCTGCTGCCCGTCCTGCTGTTCGCCCCGTTCGCCGGGCCCTGGGTGGACCGCTGGAACCTGCGTCGGACGCTGCTCGTCTCCGATTCGCTGCGGGCGCTGCTCGTCGCCGCGATCCCGCTCGGCTACGCGGCGACGCACTCGGTATCCGTCGTCTTCACCGTCGTCTTCCTGCTGTTCACCTGCAACGTCTTCTTCCTGCCCGCCAAGAGCGCGATGACGCCGGAGATCGTCGCCCCCGACCGGCTGCTGGCGGCGAACACACTGCTCTCGGTGGCCGGCATCGTCGCCACCGGCGTCGGCGCGCTCGCCGGCGGATGGCTCGTGGACCACTGGGGCTGGACCGCGGTCATGTGGGTGAACGCCGCGACCTACCTCGTCTCGGTCGGTTCGCTGGCCCTGATCCGTTACCGCGGCCGGCCGCGCCCCCACGCGCAGGCGGGCGGCCCGGCCAACTACCTGCACGAGGTCCTCGAAGGCTTCTCGGTGGTCCGGCGCAGCCGGCCGGTCGGGCTCGCGCTGATCGCGCTCGGCGCCGTCTGGGCGGGCGGCGGCTTCCTGCAGGTCGCGGGCATCCAGCACATCCAGCGCGTCGCCAGCATTCCCGGCACGCAGCGCCTGTCGCTGCTGATGGTCGCATTCGCGATCGGCGCTGCGCTCGGGACCTGGTGGGTCAACGCCCGGGGCCGGTCGCTGCCGCGTGCACTGCTGCTGGGAGGCGGCCTGCTCGCGGCCGGCGGATTCCTGGTCGCGATGGCGGTCACGACCCGGTTCGCGGTGTTCGCCATCGCCGGCTTCCTCATCGGCCTGTGCGCCGCTCCGGCCTTCGTGCTGACCGAGACGCTGCTGCAGGAGGGCACCGACCTGCGCCAGCGGGGCCGCGTTTTCAGCCTGCGCGACTTCGCGATGCGGGGGATCAACCAGGTCGCGATCTGGGCCGCCGCCGCGGTCACGCCGCTGCTCGGCACCTCGGCGGCGCTGCTCATCGCGGCGGGAGTCATCGCCGGTTCCGGCGCGCTCACGATCGCGTACGGCCGCCGCCCGTTACCCGCGCCCGCCGTGCCGGATTGAGCCGGCGCGCCGACTCAGGCGCGATCCTGCACGGCCGGGTCGAGATCGACGCGCCAGCGGCGCCGCAGTTCCTCGCGGAAGGCCAGCGCGTTCGCCTGCCCGCCCGCCGCCCGGCGGAACTGGTCGTACGCCTCGAGAAGCTCGGGCCCGTGATCGCGAAACAGCCGCCGCTCGCGGGCCGACCGCGCCAGTTCCGGCCCGCGGCGCCGCTCGAGCGTTTCGAGAATGTCCGCGGCCATGGCCTGCCCGGCCCGCCCGGGACCGTTCGGGGGCGGACTCCGGCGAGAGGGAGCCACGCCGGGGCGCCGATCCGCGGGCTCCCCCGCCGCGTCCAGCTCGAATCGCTGACGGCAGGCCGGGCAGGTCACGCGCGCGCCGAGCGGTCCCAGCAACCCGCGCGGCAGCCGGTAACCGGTCGCGCACGCGGGGCAGTGAACGATGAGTTCGCGGCTCACGGCGGCGATGCTATCACCCGAGGCGCCCGCGGCCGACGCGCGCTTCAACCGACCAGCGCCAGCTCGAGCGGTTCGCGGTAGTTCGCGACCAGAGCCGCGCGCAGCGCCGCGTGCGCCGGGTCGGCGAGACGCGGGTCGGCGGCCACCACCGCCTGTGCGGCCTCGCGGGCCTCGTACAGCAGTGACACATCGCGCCAGGGGTCGGCCACCTTCAGACTGGGCAGCCCGGCCTGGCGCGTGCCCCACAAGTCGCCCGGGCCGCGCATGCGCAGGTCCGCCTCGGCCAGCTCGAAGCCGTCGTCGGTGCCCGCCATCACCGCCAGCCGCTCCCGCCCGCTCGCGGGCACCGCGCGGCCGGCCACGAACACGCAGACCGAGCGGTGCTCGCCTCGACCGACCCGGCCGCGCAGCTGGTGGAGCTGCGTCAGCCCGAAGCGTTCGGCGTTCTGCACGACCATGAGCGTCGCGTTCGGCACGTCCACGCCGACCTCGATCACGGTGGTGGCGACCAGGACGTGCAGCTCGCCCTTCTGGAACGCGTCCATCACGGCGAGCTTCTCCTCGGTCCTGAGCCGTCCGTGCAGCAGGCCGATGCGCCAGCGGGAGAGCAGCGGCTGCGCCCGCAGGCTCTCGACTTCCGATTCGGCCGCCCGGATCTCGGCCCGAGCGCCCTCCTCGATCGCGGACACGACGACGTAGGCCTGCCGGCCGGCGGCCAGTTCGCGGGCCATGAACTCGATCACCTGCGGCAACTTCCCCTCGTCGGTCACGCGCGTGACCCGGCGGCCGCGCCCGGCGGGCCGCGTCCGCAGCAGGCTCACGTCGAGATCGCCGTAGCAGGCGAGCTGCAGCGTGCGCGGGATCGGCGTCGCGGTCAGCACCAGCACGTGCGGCAGCACGCCCTTGCTCGCCAGCGTCGCGCGGTGCCTCACCCCGAAGCGGTGCTGCTCGTCCACGATCGCGAGCCCGAGCTTCGGCATCTGCAGCTTCTTCTCGAGCAGCGCGTGGGTGCCGACCAGCAGCAGCGGCTCGCCCGCCAGCAGCCGCGCCTGCAGCAGCCGTCGCTGCGTCGCCGGGGTCGAGCCGGTGAGCGTGGCGACCTCGAGCCGCGTGCCCCGCCTCAGGCGCCCGAGCGTCGTCGCATGCTGGCGCGCGAGCACCTCGGTCGGAGCCATGAACGCGACCTGATGGGCGGTCTCGATCGCGTGCGCGGCCGCCAGCAGCGCGACCGCGGTCTTGCCGCTGCCGACGTCGCCCACGACCAGCCGGTGCATCGGCCGCGTGCGCGCGAGGTCGGCCGCGACGTCGGCGATCGCACCACGCTGGTCCTCGGTGAGCGTGAACGGCAGCGCCGCCTCGACTTCACGGGCGAGTCCGCCCGAGGACGTCATCGCCAGGCCGCGGCCCTCCTGCGAAATCACGTGCCGGCGCAGCTCCATGACCATCTGCAGCTCGAACAGCTCCTCGAAGGCGAGACGGCGGCGTGCGGCCTCGAGCTCCGCCAGGCTCCCCGGAAAGTGAATCGCGCGCAGCGCGGCGCCGAGAGGGCCGAGCCGGTGCGCGGCGGCGACCGCCGCGGGCACCGGGTCGGGAATCGTGTCCGCCACCGCCTCGAGCGCGCGGCTCACCGCGGTGCGCATGCCGTGCGCGGTGATCCCCCGCCCGAGCCCGTGCACGGGCACCCGCCGTCCGGCGTGCAGCAGCGTCGCGAGATCCTCGCCCTCGACCTCGAACATCGGGTTCTGCATGCGCCGTTCCACGGGGTCGAACTCGCCGCTCACGACCACGCGCGTGCCGGGTACGAGCGTGCGCGCGAGGAAGGCCTGCCCGAAGAAGTAGCAGCCGAGCGTGCCGGTGCCGTCGGAGATCGTCGCGACGAAGTCGCCGCGTCCCCCGCGGGTGCGCAGCGCCGCCGCCCGCTTCACCTCGCCCACGACGGTCATGAGCTGCCCCGGGACGAGGTCCTTGACGAGGGCGAAGTGGCTCGCGTCCAGCCAGTCCCGCGGGTAGTGGCGCGCCAGATGCTCGAGCGTGACGAGCCGCAGCCGCTCGTACGCCCGCGCGCGGACCGGACCGACCCCGGGCAGGAACTGGATGCGGGTGGACGGCTCGAGGCGCGGGCGGCTCGCGCTGGCGGACGGCGGCGTGCGGGACGCGGTCATGGCTCGGGAGTCACCTTACGCCGCGCGCGCGTGCGCTGTCACCGGACGGGCCCGTCCCGGACGCCGGCTTGCCAGCCGCACCCGCCCTCCCCTATAGTCCCGCGTCCTCTTTCGGTTCCGCTTGCCCCGCGGAAGGAGATCCACCGGTCCGGGGCGCGGCGAACGCTTTCAGGAGATTCCCATGGCGAAGTGCTTCGTGTGCGGCAAGGGCCGCATGGCCGGCCAGAACGTCAGCCACGCGAACAACAAGACCAAGCGCACGTTCAACGCGAACCTGCAGTCCGTGCGGGCGCTCGTCGAAGGCCGTGCGAAGAAGGTCGTCGTCTGCACGCGCTGCATCCGCGGCGGCAAGATCGAGAAGGCCGTTCGCGGCCGCGCGCTGGCGCTGCCGACCGCCTGAACCCACCCGGCCCGCGAACCGGCCCGGCTCCCGCGAAGGGGGCCGGGCCGGTTCACGTCCCGGGCTTCCGCCGGCGGGCGGGCGCCGCTCACACTCGGGCGGCGTCCTCGCGCCGGGCGACGAGCCACTCGCGCCAGGCGAGTTGCTGGCGCGGCAGGGCGACGAGCGGGTCCATCTCGAGGGCCAGCGCGAACTGCTCATCGGCCTCCGCCGGTCGCGCCGCGCGCAGCAGCGTCCACCCCAGGTCGGCCCGGGCCGCGGCGAAACCGGGGTTGATCGCCAGCGCCGCGCGCAACGGGACCTCGGCACCGGCCACGTCGCCACGCATCAGCCGCACTCTGCCGAGCAGCGCGTGCGCGTCCGCCCAGAGCGGGTGCGCCTCGGCGACGGCGGCCAGGGTCGTCTCGGCGGGCCCGAGGCGCCCGGTCTCGAGCCACAGACCGCCCAGCTCGAGCGCCGGCGCGCCGTAGCCGGGCTGCAGCTCGAGCGCCTTCTGATAGGCCTGCGCGGCCTCCTCGAGGCGGCCCTGCGCCCGGCGAATGCGGGCGAGCAGCAGGTGCAGGTCGGGGTAGCCCGGATGCACGGCCAGCGTGCGCAGCAGCGCGGCCTCGGCGCCCTCCGCGTCGCCGCCCTCCATGCGCAGCTGCGCGTCGAGCAGGGCGTTCAGCGGGACTTCGCGGTCGCGCGTCAGCCCGCGGCGCAGCGCCCGCAGCGCGTCGTCGTAGCGGCCGAGCGAATGGTAGACGAGTCCGAGCAGCCGGCTGGCGCGCGCGAACTGCCGGTTCATCTCGAGCGCTCGTTCGAGCGCCGCCGCCGCGCCCTCGAAGTCGCCGCCGCGGAAGCGCGCGAGGCCGAGCCAGAAATGCAGGTCCGGATACTGCGGGTGCGCCTCGAGCGCGGCCTCGACGTGAGCCTCGGCCGCACCGGCGCGGCCGCGCTCGAGCTCGAGCCGCGCGCCGAGCAGGCGCGCCTCGAGGTAGCGCGGGTTCAACTCGAGCGCGACGCGAAGGTGTTCGAGCGCCTCGTCCACGTGCCCCGCTTCGAGCAGCAGTCCGGCCAGCCGGCAGCGCAGGTCGGCGTATCCGGGCCGGTCTCCCACCGCGCGCCGCAGTTCGGCGATCGCCCCCGCCAGATCGCCCTCCTGCTCGCGGGCGAGCGCCCGGTCGAGCGGCCGACCCGCCGGCGGTTCACCGGCGCCCGGGGCCCCCGATTGCAGCAGGCGACGCCACTGCTCGGCGGTCCAGTCGCGCGAGACCGCCGGGGTCACCCACTCCGGCGCGTCGAATCCCAGTTCCAGCGCCTCCCCGAGTTCGGCGGCCGAGCGCTCCCGGTCCCCCCTGAGGCCGAGGCAGACGGCCAGCAGCAGGTGAGCCTCGACGTAGTGCGGGTGGTCGGCCAGCGCCAGCTCGAGATCGGCGATGGCTTCGTTCACCCGGCCCGAGCGCTCGTAGATGCGGGCCCGGTAGTAACGCAGGTCGGGGAAGGTCGGGTTCTCCTCGAGGGCGCGCGTGAACTCCGCCTCGGCCCGCGCGTAGTCTCCGGCGTGAAAATGCGCGAGGCCGAGGTTGCCGCGCGCCTCGGCCGCGTGGACGCGCGCCAGGCAGTGATCGGGGTCGTTCGGGTCGCGCACCTCGCGCAGCACCGCGTCGAAGCACTCGACGGCCCGCGCGAACTCCCCCCGATTGAAATGGAGAATGCCCGCGTTGTAGTGCCGCGTGTGCCCCCACTTGACCAGTGAGGACAGGAACCGCATCGGCTCAGTCCATCTGGCGTCGCAGGAACGTCGGCACCTCGAGCGACGAGCCGTTGCCGTTGCCCCGGCCCCACTGCCCGCGCGCCTCGCGCCGCTTCCAGGCGGGCTCGGCGTAGCTGGCTTCGTCCTCGGCGTTCGCGACCTTCTGGCGCGCCGGCCGGTCCACCATCCGCAGGGACGGCGTGGACACACCGAAACCGGTCGCGACCACGGTCACCAGGATCTCGCCGTCCAGACCCGGGTCGATCACCGCGCCGAAAATGATGTTCGCGTCCTCGCCTGCGGCCTCGGTCACGACCTTCGAAGCCTCGTTGACCTCGTGCAGGCTCAGGTCGCGGCCGCCCGTGATGTTGAGCAGCACGCCCTCGGCCCCGTGAATCGAGACGTCCTCGAGCAGCGGGCTCGAGACCGCGGCGCTGGCGGCCGCGATCGCGCGGTTGTCGCCCGTCGCGCGGCCCGTCCCCATGAGCGCGTTTCCGCGGGACGCCATGATGCTCTTGACGTCGGCGAAGTCCACGTTGACGAGGCCCGGAACGGTGACCAGGTCGGCGATGCCCTTGGTCGCCTTGAGCAGCACGTCGTCGGCGATGCCGAACGCCTCCGAGAGCGGCGTGCCGCGCTCGACGACCGCCAGCAGACGCTCGTTCGGGATCACCAGCAGCGTGTCCACTTCGGCACGCAGCTCCTCGAGCCCCTCCTCTGCCTGGCGCATGCGCCGCCGGCCCTCGAACGAGAACGGCCGCGTGACGACGCCGACCGTGAGCGCGCCGGCCTGACGTGCGATGCGCGCGACGACCGGCGCCGCCCCGGTGCCGGTGCCGCCGCCCATGCCCGCCGTCACGAACACCATGTCCGAGTCCGCGAGCACGTCGGCGATCGCCTGCTGGTCCTCCTCGGCCGAGACGCGGCCCTGCTCGGGATTGCCGCCCGCTCCGAGGCCGCGCGTCGCGTTCACGCCGAGCTGAACGCGCGTGGCCGCGAGCGAACCGCCGAGCGCCTGCACGTCGGTGTTCGCGGCGATGAACTCCACCCCGCGAAGCCCCGCGCCGATCATGCGGTTGACGGCGTTGCCGCCGGCTCCGCCGACCCCGATCACCTTGAGCCTCGCGGCGGCCGTCCGATCGATCTCGAGCTCGAACATCGACATGGGCACCTCTCCTTGTGCCGGCGGAACGGCCGTCCTGGCCGCTTTCGCCCGGTGGGAATGGACTGCTAGAAACGACTGCTGAACCAGTTCCAGAGGTCGAATCGCGCCTTCGGCTTCGCGCTCGCGGTGTCGGAGTACAGGCCGTTGCCGCCCGCCTGCGCGGCCGCGTGCAGCACGAGGCCGACTCCGGTCGAGAAGCGCGGGTCGGCGACGTTCTCCGCCAGCCCGCCCACGCCACGCGGCGTGCCGAGGCGCACGGGCATCTCGAAGACCTGCTCGGCCAGCTCGGCGATGCCGGGCAGCAGCGAGGTGCCGCCGGTCAGAACGACGCCGCCGCCGAGCAGGGCCGCGAAGTGGTTCTTGCGCACTTCCTTGTTGGCGAGGGCGAAGATCTCCTCCATTCGCGGCTCGATCATCGAGGCCAGCACGTGGCGCGAAATCTCGCGGTCGGTGCGACCGCCCACGCCGGCGACGGCGAGCAGCTCCTCGGCGGGCACGAGCGAGGCGAGCGCCGAGCCATACTGGAGCTTGAGGGTCTCGGCCTTGTCGATGGGCGTGCGCAGGCCGATGGCGATGTCGCTCGTCACGCTGGCGCCGCCGTAGGGGATGATCGCCGTGTGCCGGATCGAACCCTCGTGGAAGACGGCCACGTCGGTCGTGCCGCCGCCGATGTCGAGCAGCACGACGCCGAGCGCCCGCTCGTCGTCGTCGAGCACCGCCTGCGCCGATGCCAGCGGCTCGAGCACCAGATCGTGCACCTTCAGTCCCGTGCGCTGGATGGCGCGGCAGATGTTCTTCGCGCTGGTCACCGCGCCGGTGATGATGTGGACCTCGGCCTCGAGCCGGACCCCGCTCATGCCGACCGGATCCTTGATCCCGTCCTGGTCGTCCACCAGGAACTCCTGCGGGATCACGTGAATGATCTCGCGATCCATCGGGATGGCGATGGCCTTCGCCGCCTCGACCACGCGCTCGACGTCGGCGGAAGCGATCTCGTTGTCCTTGCGCGCGACCGCGATCACGCCACGGCTGTTGATGCTGCGGATGTGGTCACCCGCGATGCCCGCGTAGACGCCCTTGACCTCGGTCCCGGCCATGCGCTCGGCCTCTTCCACCGCCCGGCCGATGCTGGTGATCGTCTTTTCGAGTTCCACCACGACGCCGCGGCGCAGTCCCTCGCTGGGCGCGTTGCCGACGCCGACGATTCGCACCTCGCCCGAGGACGCCTGCTCGGCGACGATGCAGTTGATCTTGGTGGTGCCGATGTCGAGACCGACGAACGTCCTTGTCGCCTGGGCCATGGGGTTCCCTCCCGCGTGGCTGCGTGCCCTGTGCTTCTATAGGTCGGCGCCGGGTCGGACGGCGCCCCCGAGGGAGCCTGCCCGCGCGTCGCGCACGATGATCTGCTCCGGAATCCGCACGTCCACCTCGGTGGGCTCGAGTCCCTTGCCCTCGAGGTCGGAGAGCGTCGCCCGCAGCCCGGAAAGCTGACGAAGGTCCGGTGGCCAGGCCCGGCCGATCACGCACACGCCGTTCATCAGCACCAGGCGCGTCACGCGATCTCCGGACACGTCCACCTCGGAGACCTGGCCCGCGAGTCGGAGCGCATTGTCGCTCAAAACCTCGGCCCACGCGAGGCCTCTTTGCACCTCGGGGGTGCGCAGCCTCGTTCCCGGGGTGTAGGCGGAGAAATCGGCGCCGGTGAGGATCGGCACGTCGGCGACGACGCCCCGCTGCAGCGGCGCGAGCAGCACGCCGCCGCGGTCGATTTCCCACGGGTCGCCGTGCGCGACCGCGAGCGCCGGCACGCGCTCGGCGATCCGCAGTTCGATTCCCCGCAGACCCGTGCGGCGCACCTCGGCGCGCGCGATGCGCGGGTCGGCGAGCATCCGGGCACGCACCTTCGCGAGGTCGATCGAGAGCAGGTCCTGGCCCTCGGTGAGTCCGGCCGCGCGCTGCACGCGCGCGGCGTCGAGGTAGCGCAGCCCGCTGACCGTGACCCGGGTCAGCACCGCGTAGCGATGGCGGAGATCCCGCCACGGCACGACCGCGAGCAGCGCGAGCGCGCCCATCGCCAGCAGCACGCGCCGGACCTGGCCCCAGCGCGAGGGCCCGGACCGCTCCCGGCGCGGGGCCCGTTCGAGCGCCCGTCCCTGGTAGGTGCTCATGGACGCCCCGTCGGCGCCGGGGCGGCGGACGCGAGCCGGGCGAGCACCTCGTCGGCCAGCCGCCAGACGTCGCCGGCGCCGAGCGTGATCACCGTGTCGCCGGAGCGCGCCTCGCGGGCCGCCGCCTGCGCGGCCTCGGCCCCGGTGGGCGCGTACTCGACGTGCGCGGCGCCCTGCGCGCGCGCGGAGTCCGCCACCGTGCACCCGCCGACGCCCTCGATCGGCGACTCGCCCGCGCCATAGACGTCGAGCACCCAGACGCGGTCGGCGTCGCCGAAACAGCGCCCGAACTCCTCGCGCAGCGCCGCGGTGCGCGAATAGCGGTGCGGCTGGAAGATCACCAGCACGCGGCCGCCCAGCTGCCGCGCGGCCGCGAGCGTCGCCGCGATCTCGGTCGGGTGGTGCCCGTAGTCGTCGATCACGCGCACGTCGCCCGCCACCCCGCGGGTCTCGAAGCGACGGCCGACGCCGAGGAAGCCCGCGAGGGCCTCGGCGATGTGTCCGAAGCCGATCTCGAGCTCGAGTCCGACGGCGACCGCGGCCAGCGCGTTGAGCACGTTGTGGTGGCCGGGGACCCGCAGCTCGATCGCGCCGAGCGCGCGTCCGGCGGCCCCGACCTCGAAGCGGGCGCCGTGGCCGGACAGCGCGATGGACGTCGCGCGCACCTCCGCCGGTTCGCGGACGCCGTACAGGATCGTGCGCTTCTTCACCTCGGGCAGGATGCCGCGCACGTTCTCGTCGTCGGAGCACAGCACGCTGACGCCGTAGAACGGGACGCGGTTGGCGAAGTACACGAACGCCTGCCGGACCTCGGCGAGGTCGGCGTAGTGGTCGAGGTGTTCGCGGTCGATGTTGGTCACGACCGTGATCGCCGGCGCCAGGCGCAGGAAGGAGCCGTCGCTTTCGTCGGCCTCGGCGACCATGAAGCGCCCGTGGCCGAGCTGCGCGTTCGCGCCGACCGCCCGCAGCCGGCCGCCCACGACGATGGTCGGGTCCATGCCTCCGCGTCCGAGCACCGCGGCGACCATCGAGGTCGTGGTGGTCTTGCCGTGCGAGCCGCCGACGGCGATGCCGTACTTCATGCGCATCAGCTCGGCGAGCATGTCCGCGCGTGCGATGACCGGCACGTTCGCGGCGCGGGCGGCCAGCAGCTCGGGGTTGTCCGGGCGCACCGCCGACGAGAAGACCACGACCTGCGCGCCCTCGACGTTCGCGGCGGCGTGGCCCGGAAAGACGCGCCCGCCGAGCGCCACGAGGCGATCGGTGACCTCGGTGGTCTTGAGGTCGCTGCCCGAGACCGAGTACCCCAGGTTGAGCAGCACCTCGGCGAGGCCCGACATGCCGCTGCCGCCGATGCCGATGAAATGGATGCGGTGCGTTCGCCCGTACATCTCAGTGGCCGCTCCCGGTCGCCGCTTCCTCGGAGGTTTGCGGACGACCTTCCGCGAAGCGGATCAGCGTCCGCGCCAGCCGCTCGGCGGCGTCCGGCCGCGCGAACAGACGGGCGTTCGCCGACATCCGCGACAGCGCCTGTCGGTCCGCCAGCAGGTGCGCGATCTCCTTCGCCAGGCGCTCCCCGGTCAGCTCGCCATCGAGGATGCAGACGGCTGCGCCCCGGTCCACGAGGTTCGCGGCGTTGACCTCCTGGTGATTGTGGGCCGCGAACGGATACGGCACCAGCACCGACGGCAGGCCGCACACGGCGATCTCGGCGAGCGTCATCGCGCCCGAGCGGCAGACGACGAGGTCGGCCGCCGCGTACGCCAGGTGCATGTTCTTGATGAACGGCATGACGGTCGCCGGCAGGCCTTCGGCCTGGACCGCCGCGAGCACGCGCTCGTAGTCGGGACGGCCGGTCTGCAGGATGAACTGCACCTCGAGGCGGCCCTTGAGGCGGCGCAGCGCCTCGATCGCGGCCTCGTTGATGCGCCGGGCGCCGAGGCTGCCGCCGAACACGAACACGGTGAGGCGGCCCGGGGTCAGTGCGAACTCGCGCATCGCCGTCTCGTGGTCGCCCGACAGGATGTGCGCGCGGACCGGGTTGCCGGTGACCTTGAGGTTGTCCTTGCGCGCGAACCAGGTGCGCGCCTCGAGGAACGACAGGTGCACCTCGTTGGCGATGCGCGCGAGCAGCCGGTTGGCCAGCCCCGGAATGCTGTTCTGCTCCTGCAGCACGAGCGGCCGGCCGAGCAGCCGCGCCGCGAACGACAGCGGCGCGCTCACGTAGCCGCCCGTCCCCAGCACGACCTGCGGACTCTCGGCCAGCACCACCCACAGGGCCTGCAGAAGGCCGAAGAGGTTGACGAGGGCGGCCCACGGCCACTCCCACCAGCGCCGGCGATTGAACCCGGCCGAGACCACGTAGCGGATGCGGAAGCCGGCCTCGGGCACCGCCTGCGCCTCGAGGCCGCCGCGGGTGCCGACGAACACCACCTCGCAGTTGCGCCGCTGGTGCTTCAGTTCCTCGGCCACGGCGATCCCGGGGAAGACGTGACCGCCGGTGCCGCCGCCCGCGATCAGGACCTTCACGCCCCCTCCCTCGCCCAGCGCTGCCGGGTGAGCGCCTCGGATTCGCCGTTGAGGGCGCTGATGCGGTACAGGATGCCGGCGGCCGCGAGGTTCACGAGCAGCGCCGAGCCGCCGTACGAGACGAACGGCAGCGGCAGGCCGGTGGTCGGAGCCACGCCGGTCGCGACGGCCAGGTTGGCCAGCGCGTAAAGGCCGATCTGCACGGTGAGTCCTCCCGCCACGAGGCCGGCGAAGGGTTCGGAGCAGCGCGCCGCGACGCGCATGCCGCGCCACAGGAACAGTCCGATGACGACCAGCAGCGCCGTCGTCCCGATGAAGCCCAGTTCCTCGGCGATGATCGAGAAGATGAAGTCGGTGTGCGCCTCGGGCAGGAACAGCAGCTTCTGCATGCCCGCGCCGAGGCCGCGACCGGCGAGGCCGCCCGAGCCGATGGCGATGAGCGACTGGTTGAGCTGGAAGCCGGCGTCGTGCGCGTCGGCGCGGCCGACGGCGAAGTCCGCGAACGTCTGGACGCGGCGCATCATGTACGGGTGCGTCGCCAGCGCCACCGCGGCGGCGCCCACGCCCGCGGCCACCGGCGCGACGAGATGGCGAAGCGGAGCGCCCGAGAGGAACAGCATCACGAAGCCGGTCGCGAGCAGCAGCGCCGCGGAGCTGAGATTCGGCTGCTTGAGAATGAGCGCCGCCACGCCGCCGACGATCAGCAGTGGCGGCACCAGCCCGCGCCAGAAACCGCGGTCCGCGACCGGCCGGCGCTTGAGCCACCAGGCGAGGAACACCACGGCCGCGACGCGCGCCAGGTCGGTCGGCTGCAGGGACAGCATGCCGACCCGCAGCCAGCGCGTCGCGCCGTTCGACATGTGGCCCACCGCGACGACCGCGACGAGGAGCGCGCACGCTCCGCCCAGGAGCCACGGCGCGAGGGACTCGAGGAACTTCAGGCTGAGCGCGCGGGCGCACGCCCACAGCGCCCCGATGCCCAGCAGCGTCCGGAACGCCTGCTGGCGGAGATAGAAGTTCTCGTCGCCCTTGCGGACGAAGGCGGTGAACGAACTCGACGAATAGACCATCACGAGGCCGATCGCCGTCAGCACCAGCGCCAGCACGATGATCCAGCGATCCCCTCGGGTCATTCCCGCACGCCTCCCTGCGCGAGCCGGGCCACTTCTTCCTTGAAGCGGCGTCCGCGGTCTTCGTAGTCCCGGAACATGTCGAACGAAGCGCAGCCCGGCGAAAGCAGGACCACGCCCCCCGTACCGGCCGCACGGTACGCGACCGCGACCGCTTCGGCCAGCGTTTCCGCTCGCTCCTGCGGAACTCCGCGCCAGGCGCTCGCCATGGCCGCCGCCCCCTCGCCGATCAGGACCAGCTGCCGGACGTGCCGGCGGACCAGGGCCGCGAGCGGCGCGAAATCCTGCCCCTTGTCGCGGCCACCGGCGATCAGGACGACCGGCCGCTCGAAGCTCCGCAGCGCCACCGACAGCGAATCGGTGTTCGTGGCCTTGGAGTCGTTCACGAACCGCACGCCGTTGACCTCTCCGGCCGCCTCCAGGCGGTGCTCGAGACCGGCGTAGGCGGCGAGAACGCTCCGAAGCGCCGCCGCCGGCGGCTCCATCGGCATGACGGTGGCCAGCGCCGCCAGCGCGTTGGCGAGGTTGTGCGGGCCGGGCAGGCGGACGTCCGTCCGCGCCATCAGCCGCTCCCGCCCGCCCCGGCGGGCCAGCACCAGTTCGCCCGCTTCGTGAAAGGCGCCGTCGTCCACCGCGCGCGCGACCGAGAACTCGAGCGGCGAGGCCAGACCGCCGCGGCCCGCGACCAGCGGGTCGTCGGCGTTCCGAACGGCGTAGTCGCCCTCGTCCTGGCGCTCGAACAGGCGCTGCTTGAGGGCCGCGTAGTCCGCGAGGCTGCCGTGCCGGTCGAGATGGTCCGGGGTCAGGTTCAGCCAGGTCGCGACGAACGGCTTGAGCTTCGCGACCGTTTCGAGCTGGAAGGACGAGACCTCGACCACCAGCAGCCCGGCGTCGCTCACGTCCTCGGCCACCTCGCACAGCGCCCGGCCGATGTTGCCGCAGACGGCGACCTCGCGCCCCGCGGCGCGCAGCAGCGCGCCCGTCAGGTCGGTGGTCGTGCTCTTGCCGTTGGTGCCGGTGATGCAGACGAGCGGCGCGCGCGCGGCGAGGAATCCCAGCTCCAGCTCGCCGATCACCGCCAGCCCCCGCTCGCGCGCGGCCGTCGCGAGCGGATGGTCCGCCCGGATGCCGGGGCTCCAGACGACGAAGTCGCGCCCGTCGAGCAGCGCCGCGTCGTCGCGCCCCCAGGCGACCTCGATGCCCTCGCCGGCGAGCGCGCGCGCCGGCTCGGGCAGATCCGCGGCGCCGCGGCGGTCGCAGATCCGCACCTCGGCGCCGTGACGCGCGAGCAGGCGCGCGGCGGCGACGCCGCTGCGGGCGGCGCCCGCGACGAGCGGCCGGCGACCGGGCAGCGGATGATGCCGGTCGAGGGTCACTGGAGCTTGAACGTCGTCAGGGACAGCATCGCCAGCAGGACGCCGACGATGTAGAAGCGCAGCACCACCCGCGACTCGGCCCAGCCCATCAGCTCGAAATGATGGTGCAGCGGAGACATGCGGAAGATGCGCCGGCCCGTCAGCTTGAACGACGCCACCTGCAGCATCACGGAGGCCGCCTCGGCCACGAACACCCCGCCGACCAGCACCAGCCAGAACTCGCGCTTGATGAGCACCGCCACCACGCCGAGCGCCCCGCCGAGCGCCAGCGAGCCGGTGTCGCCCATGAACACGTTCGCGGGATGACAGTTGAACCACAGGAAGCCGAGCGAGGCGCCGAGCACCGCGGCGCAGAACACCGTCAGCTCGCCGCTGTAGGCGAGATGGGTGATGTTGAGGTACTCGCTGAACTTGAGGTGGCCGCTCACGTAGCACATGCCCGCGAACGACACGGCCGCGATGGCGACGAGTCCCGAGGCGAGCCCGTCGAGGCCGTCCGTCAGGTTCACCGCGTTCGACGAGCCGGTGATGACGAGGATCACGAACGGCACGAACATCCAGCCGAAGTCGAAGAACGTGCGCTTGAGGAACGGCACGTGCGTGCCCGTGGACGAAACGTTCGGCTCCGGGTAGGCGAGGATGAGGGCGCCGACGACGGCGCCGATCGCGACCTGTCCGACCAGCTTCCATCGTCCGAGCAGTCCCTTGGGGTAGTTCTTCACCACCCGCAGCCAGTCGTCGAGGAACCCGAGGCCGCCGAGCCAGACGGTGGTGAGCAGCGCGATCCACAGCTGACGCGAGTGGAAGTTGCCCCACAGCAGGCAGGGCACCACGATCGAGGTGACGATCAGCAGCCCGCCCATGGTCGGCGTCCCTGCCTTGCCGAGGTGCGACTGCGGCCCTTCCTGGCGGACCTTCTGTCCGAGCCTGACGCGCCGCAGCCAGTCGATCATGAGCGGTCCGAACAGGAAGCTGATGAGCAGCGCCGTGACGGCGGCGTAGGCGGAGCGAAACGTGATGTAGCGAAAGACGTTCAGCACCGACAACCCGGCGATCTCGTGCAACGGATAGACCCATTCGTAGAACACGTCAGTCCTCCGTCCCGAGGCCTTCGAGCACCTGCTCGAGGGCGGCGCCGCGCGACGCCTTGAGCAGCACGACCATTCCCGGCGCGAGCGTCTCGCGCAGGACCTTCGCCAGTTCGGCCTTGTCGGCGAACACCCGCGCCTCGATCCCCGTGGCGCGCGCCCCGGCGGCATATTCGCGCGCGTGGGTCCCGACCGTCCACAGTTCCGCGTCCCGCACCTTCGCGCCGGTTTCCCGGTGCAGCCGGGCGGCCGTTCCCCCCAGCTCGAGCATGTCGCCGAGCACGGCGATCCGCCGCCGCGCCCCGGCCCAGCCGGCGAGGGTCTCGAGCGCCGCCGCGGTCGAGTCCGGGTTGGCGTTGTAGCAGTCCACCAGCAGCGTCGCGCCCCGGGCGCGCCGGACCTCCATGCGTCCCGGGAGCGGCCGGTGCGCCTCGAGCGCGTCGGCCACCGCGCGCGGATCGAGCCGCCACTCGCGCGCGACCGCGAAGGCCGCGAGCGCGTTCGCGGCCTGGTGGCGGCCGACGAGCCGCAGGTGCACGGGCGGGAAGCCCTCGACCTCGAGGCGCGAGCCCTCCGCCCCGAGGTCCTCGTAGCGCGACGGCCGCACGTCCGCATCGCGGGCGAAACCGTAGGTCGTCACCCGCGCCTTCGTGCCCTTCACGGCGGCGACCAGGCGCGGCGAGTCGGCGCCGACGAAGGCCGGGCGCCCGGGTTCGAGCGCCAGGACGAGCGACGCCTTCTCGCGCGCGATGCCTTCCAGCGAGCCGACGCCCTCGAGGTGCGCGGTGCCGGCGTTGGTCACGATCGCCGCGTCCGGGCGAGCGATGGCCGCGAGGGCCGCGATCTCGCCCGGGTTGCTCATCGCCATCTCGACGACCGCCACCTCGTGCTCGGGCCGGAGGGCGAGCAGCGTCAGCGGGACGCCCCAGTGGTTGTTGAGGTTTCCGCGCGTGCGCAGCGTCGGCGCCGCGGTCGCGAAGGCGGCCGCGACCAGCTCCTTGGTCGTGGTCTTGCCCACGCTGCCGGTGACACCGATCAGCAGGCCCGGCCACGCCTCGCGGTACTTCTGCGCCAGCCGCTGCAGGCCCGCGGTCACGTCGTCCACCAGCACGAGCGGACCGAGGCCCAGGTGCGCGATCGCCGGGTGCAGTTCGCGCGCGCACAGCGCCGCGGCCGCGCCCTTCGCGAACGCCTCGTCGAGGAACGCGTGGCCGTCCACGCGCGAACCGGGCAGCGGAACGAACAGCATGCCGGGCTCGATCGCGCGCGTGTCGAGCGTCGCGCCGGTGACGGGACGCGCGAGCAGGGTCTCGCGCGCGGCCGGACCCGGCGGCACGTCGGTCACGATCAGGTCGCCGTTCGCCCACTGCGCGAGACGGACGAGCGTGAGCGCGGGGGCGGCCGCCTTCGGGGTGCCGGCGTTCACGCCGGAACTCCGAGGAGTTCGCGGGCCACCGCGCGGTCGTCGAAGGGCTGCACGTTCGTGCCGAGCGTCTGCGTCGTCTCGTGTCCCTTGCCGGCGACGAGCACGACGTCGCCCGGCCGCGCGGAGGAGAGCGCCGCGCCGATCGCCTCGCGACGGTCGAGGATCGTCTCGAGCGCGCCGTCCGGCGCACCGGCGGCGATGGCGGCGGCGATCGCGGCCGGGTCCTCGGTGCGCGGGTTGTCGTTCGTGATCCAGGCGCGGTCGGCGAGGCGCGCCGCGATCGCGCCCATGAGCGGGCGCTTGCCGCGATCGCGATCGCCGCCGCAGCCGAAGACGCACAGCACGCGGCCGCTCGCGTGCTCGCGGCAGGCCGCGAGCGCGCGCTCGAGCGCGTCGGGCGTGTGCGCGTAGTCCACGAGCACCGCGAACGGCCGGCCGGCCGCGACGCTTTCCAGCCGGCCGGGCACGCCGGCGAACGAGCCGAGCGCGCGCTCGATCGTGCCGGGCGCGATTCCGAGCGCGAGCGCGGCCGCGTAGGCGCCCGCGGCGTTCAGCGCGTTGAAGCGGCCGAACATCGGCAGCGTCACGCCGCGCTCCCCCGCCACCACGCCGTCGCGGTCCAGGTGGAGCCGCAACCCGAGCCCCGCCGGACCCACATCGATCCGCTCGAGCGCCACCTCGAGCGGCAGGGCCGGAGGCACGTCGCCCAGGTCGGCGCCGAATGTGCAGGGCGTCTGCCCGCCGCGCCGCGCGGCGTCGAGCACCCGCGGGGCCGCGGGGTCACCGGCGTTGACGACCGCGACCGTGCGCTTGCCGGCCCCGCCGTTGCGGCCGTCGAACAGCATCAGCTTGGCGTCGAGGTAGGCTTCCATGGTGCCGTGGTAATCGAGATGGTCCTGCGTCAGGTTGGTGAACAGCGTGACGTCGCACGCGAGGCCCCACGTGCGGCGCTGCACGAGCGCGTGGCTGCTCGCTTCCATCGCGACCGCGGCGAGCCCGCGGTCGCGCATCTCGGCGAGCAGCGCCTGCAGGTCCGGGGCTTCCGGCGTGGTGAACGCGCTCGGGCGCTCCTCCCCGGCGATCCGGATGCCGGTGGTGCCGATCCGGCCCGCGCTCCAGCCGGCGGCCGTGAAGATCGCCTCCAGCATGCAGGCCGTCGTCGTCTTGCCGTTCGTACCCGTCACGGCCACGATCTTCATCGCGCGGGACGGGTCGCCGTGGAGTCGGCAGGCCATCGCCGCCAGCGCCAGTCGCGGCTCGGGCGTTTCGATCACCGTCGCGCCCTCGGCGCGGGTTCCGGGCGGACCGACGACGACGCGTGCCCCCGCCGCGACCGCGGCGGACACGAAGCGCGCGCCGTCGTCCTTCGCTCCGGCCAGCGCGAAGAACACGTCGCCCGGCCGCACGCGCCGCGAATCGAGCGCCAGGCCCGTCACCCCGACATCGTCGGAGCCTCGCACGCCGAGGCTGCCGAGGCCGGTGAGCAGTTCGCGCAGCCTCACGGCCGGTGGGCCGGCGCCGCCGCGACGCTCGCGATCGCTCCGGGCTTGCCGGGCGCTTCGGGCACCTCGCACCACAGGCGGCAGACCTGAGCGAGCGGCAGCGGGGTCCCGGGCGCGGGATCCTGGCGCACCACGAGCCCGTGCCCGAAAAGGCGCGGCCGCACCTGGCGGGCGGTGAGCTGGCGCAGCGCTTCGCGCATCGGCAGGCCGGTCAGGTCTGGAAGCATCGCGTGCGACGAATCGCCGGGCGGCGAAAGCCAGGCGGTGACGGAGCCGCCGCGATCCACCGGCTGGCCGGCGGCCGGCGACTGCGAGAGCACGCGGAGTCCCTGTCCCTCGAAGCGCGCGCGCAGTCCGAAGCCGCTCAGCAGGCGCTCCGCCTCCCTCGCCGGGAGCATCCGCAGGTCGGGCGCGATGACGCCCGGGACCGCCGGCGGGCGAGCTGCGACCGGACCGTCCACCGGCCCGAGGAGGCCCTCGCGCCGGCGCATCAGGTCGAGGACGATCTCGCGGAAGACCGGCGCGGCCACCTGCCCGCCGTAATAGAGGTTGCGGGGCGGCTCGTCGAGCACCACCACGCCGACGATGCGGGGCCGGTCGGCGGGAGCGATGCCGGCGAACGACGCGATGTACATGCCCCTGCCGTAGCCGCCGGTCGCGGCGTCGTACTTCTGCGCCGTGCCCGTCTTGCCCGCGATCTCGAAGCCGTCGAGCCGTGCGCTCGTCGCCGTGCCGCTGTCCACGACCGCGCACAGCATCCGGCGCAGCGTCGCGGTCGTCGCCTCGCTGAAGACGCGATGCCGGGGCTGCGGCGACCAGCGGCGCACGAGCCGTCCGGTGCTCGAGCGCTCCTCGCGCACCAGCATCGGCTCCATGAGCACGCCGCCGTTCGCGATCGCGCCGTAGGCCAGCGCCAGCTGCAGCGGGGTGACCGCGATCTCCTGTCCCATCGCGATGGTCGGGGCCGAGCGCGGCTGCCAGCTCGACACGGGCCGCAGCTTGCCGGAGGCCTCGCCCGGGAACTCGACGCCCGTCAGGCTGCCGAAGCCGAGCGCGTTCGAGTAGCGGTAGAGCCGGTCGGCGCCGAGGCGCAGGCCGAGCTTCGCGCAGACGATGTTGCTCGAATGCTGGATGGCGCCGAAGAACGTGTAGCCGGCGCTGGGATGCGAATCGCGCAGCCGGAAACCCGGGAAGATCTCGGCCGACCCGGTGGTCGAGGCGGTGAAGTACTCGTTCGTGCGCGCGACGTTCTCCTCGAGCGCCGCGCCCGCGACCACGATCTTGTACGTCGAGCCCGGCTCGTACTGGTCGGTGAAGGTCCAGTTCTTCGCCTTGCCCGCTTCGAGGTGCGGCACGCACGCGGCGGCGAGGATCTCGCCGGTCCACGGGTCGAGGAACAGCGCGAAGCCGCGCCGCGCCCCGAGCGTGTCCACCGCCCGCGCGAGATGTCGCTCGACGATGGCCTGCAGGTCGGCGTCGAGGGTGAGCACCAGCGAGGAACCGTCGCGGGCGGCACGGTGCTCGGCGCCCGGCAGCCGCAGCAGGCGCCGCGTCCCGGCGCGAATGGCGGTGACCCAGCCGGACTGTCCGGCGAGCCGCGAATCGAACTGGTACTCGATCCCGTCCACGCCGGCGTTGTCGCGGTTCGTCCGTCCGAGGATCTCGCTCGCCGCGGGTCCGAGCCGGTACTCCCGGCGCGTCTCGTCCTCGACGTCGAGGCCCTCGATGCGCAGCGCGCGGACGCGCTCGCCGACCTCGGGCGGGAGGTCCTCGGTGATCCACCGGTAGCCGCGCGCCTCGTCGAGCCTGCGGCGCAGCTTCGCGACCGGTTCACCGAGGATGGGCCCGAGCTGCTGTGCCGCGCGAAGCGGGCTCTTCAGCTGCGGCCGGTACACGGCGATACGGCTCACCCGCAGGTCGCGGGCGAGGACCGCGCCATGGCGGTCGAGCAGTTCGCCGCGCTCCGGGATCAGCTTGAGCCGGAGCTGCTGGTTCTCGGCCGCGCGCGCGAGGAACTGGTCGTGCAGGGCGATCTGCAGCCAGCCCACCCGCACCCAGAGCCCCAGCAGCACCACGAAGAGGCCGGCCGCGACCATCAGCACCCGACTCTTGCGCATTTCCCTGTGGGCCACGTTCCCTCCCTGGAACGGCGGTTCACGCAGACCGCCTGCCCCACGTGCGCGGTGCTGTGGCGCGGCCGGCACATTGAAATCCGGTCGCCCCTGTCGAACGAGCGGATCAGTTCACGCCACGACCTCGCGCCGCGGCCTCGGGCACGATCGCCTCGAGCGCCCGGCCCGCGAGCGCGAGCAGCGGCGTGGTCGGTGCGGACGCCGGGCGTCCCGGCGCGGGTTCGAGATACTCCTCCGGAAGCGTCACGATGCGGTGCGGATCCACCGGCTTCAGTCCGAGCGCGCCCGCGACGGGACCGAGTTGCGAGCGGCTGGAGCTCTGGTCGAGCCGCGAGTTCGTCCACGCCCGCTCGGCGTTCGCCTGCTGGAGGAGTTCGGTGCTGCGTCCGAGCCGCATGCTCAGGCTGGCGACCGTCGAGGTCTGCCAGACCTCGATCAGCAGCACCGCGAGCACCACGGCCGCGAGCAGCACGAACTGCGGCCGGACGGCCGGCGCGTCCGGGACGCGCCAGGATGAAAGGGTTCGACGGCTCATCGCGGCTTCCTCCGAAACGCCCTCAGGCGCGCGCTGCGGGCGCGCGGGTTCGATCGCTGCTCCTCACTCGAGGGAACGACGACCCTGCGCGTCAGCTCTTCCCAGGGACCGGCCGACTCCCCGTCGTCCATGACGGGGAGTCGGCGCGACGGCATCACGCGCGGCGCACCGCGCAGCGCGTGCTTCACCCGGCGATCCTCGCCGGAGTGGTACGACAGCGTCACGACCACACCGCCCTCCCGCAGCGCGTCCGGCAACCACGCCAGCGCGGCCTCGAGGTCGGTCATCTCGTCGTTCGTCCAGATGCGCAGCGCCTGGAAGACCGGCGCCAGCGTCTTCGGGCGCGCGTCGCCGAGCTGCCGCGCGACCAGCTCCGCGAGCTGGCGCGTCGTGCGCAGCGAACCGGCGCGGGCCGCCGCGACGATCGCGCGCGCGAGCCGGCCGGCGGCGCGAACGTCACCGTGCTCGCGCAGCACCGCCGCGACCTCCGCCTCGTCGGCGCGGGCCAGCCGGTCGGCGAGCGGCTCCCCGTGCGTGGGATCCATCCGCTGGTCGAGCGGGCCATCGTGCGAGAACGAGATGCCGCGGGCCGGGTCGTCGATCTGCCGCGAGGACAGGCCGAAATCGAACAGGGCGCCGGCGAGCGGCTCGCCGCCCGCGTCGCGGTGCGCCCGCGGAAGGTCGCGAAAGCGCGCGTGGCGGAGCATCACGCGGTCTCCGAAGCGCGCCAGGCGCTCCGCGGAGACGGCGAGCGCCGCCGGGTCGCGATCGCAGCCGAGCAGCCGGACGCCGGGCCCGGCGCCGAGCAGCGCGTCCGCGTGCCCGCCGTCGCCCAGCGTCGCGTCGAGGTACAGGCCGGGCCCGCCGAGCAGGTAGTGCAGCGTCTCGCGCACCAGCACCGGCTCATGACGCACGCTCACCGAACGACCCGTCCTGGCGACTCGACGGCAGGAACGCCTCGTCCGCCGGACCGAAGGCGCCGACGAGGGGATCGCAGCCCGCGAGGCGGAAGAGATCACGCAGGTAGCGGCTCAGGCCGCCGAGCGCCACGCCGCCGGAGCGCGCTTCGAAACGCGTGAGCGCGGCGACCAGCCGCGGCACCAGGCGGTAGTCGATGTGGCGCACCGCCGAACAGTCCACGAGCAGCCGCTCGACCCCGCGCGCCGCCAGGTCGTCCAGCGTCTGTTCGAACCGGCGCTGGGCCGACAGGTCGATCCAGCCGCGCAGTTCGAGCACCGCGAGCCGCCCCGCCGGGCGCTCGTGCAACTCGATGCGCGCGCCCGCGCCGTGGCGACCGCGCGTGAACTGCAGGTGCACGGTGAGCGCGCCTCGCGGCTCGGGCGTCTGGAGTGGAGCGACCATCACGGATTCCCCAGCGACTCTTCGTACAGCTCGTCGAGGTTCGAGACGGTCGGCTCGGTGTTCTGCTTGAACCTCTCCGGCGACCAGATCTCGAGCCTGCCCACTTGTCCGTGCAGGACGGCTTCCCTGCCGAGGCCTGCACGGTTCAACAGCGACGATGGAATCGAGATGCGTCCCTGCTTGTCCACCGTCACCTTGCTCGCACCGAGGAGGAACGCCCTCGCGAAGTCCCGCTGCTTCCGCGTGCCGACCGAGAGCTGGTAGAGCCGTTCCTCGAACTTCGTCCAACCGTCTTCGCTGAAGAGCCACAGGCAGCCGCCGAGACCGAACACGAGAACGAAGTTCTTCAGCGGTTGCTTGCGACCGGTGACCTTGCGCAGCGACGCCGGAATGACCAGCCGACCCTTGTCGTCAATCGAGTAGTTCTCGGTTACGTAGAAGGTCGTCATCCGTCCGCTCGCGCCACCGGGTTCCACCGCCTCCCCGATTTCCCCCCGTTTCCCCAAAAACTACCACCAACGAGGCGGCACAATAGTCGCGTGTTCGACGGGCGTCAAAGAAAAACGTGCGTCCGACCCGCGAAAAATGCGGCGCTGCACGAACGTGCAGCACGACGCTCGCGCTCGCGGCGTTCCGCGCGGCTCCGGCGCCTCAGTGGCGGGCGGCGATCGAGTCGTACACGGCCCACTCGATCCGGTAGAACGAGTAGACCACCGCGTCGGGCCGGGCGATGCCCAGGTTCGGCACCGCGGCGCTGCCGAGCGGAACCAGCGCGTCGCCGAAGCGGCTGCGCGTCATCAGCTCGTCGGCGCGCGCTGCGCGATCCACGAGGTACTGCGGCCGCTCGACACGGGCGAACGAGAAGTTCGCGACCATGTCCTCCGGCGACTCGTGCTCGAGCAGCGGAACGATCCTCGGCGAGACGAGCCCGGCCAGGTCCAGCACCGGGCGCTGACTGAAGTAGCCGATCGCGCCGATGTCGGGAGACGCGATCGTGTCGCCCGGGCGCGTGTGCTCGCCGAACCAGCGTCCCCACGGCACGAGGCTCTGCCGCAGGCCGGCGCTGAACGACCGCACCTGCGGCAGCACCAGGTTCGTGTAGGTGAAGAGGCACTGGATGAGCGCCAGCGCCGCGAGCGCCGTGCCGAGCACCGCGGCGCCCTTGCGCAGTTCCGGCGCCGGTTCCGCCCCCGCCCACCAGCGCTCCACCGCCCGCCAGGCGAGCCAGGCGAGCACGGGCATCAGCGGCAGCAGGTAGCGGGACAGCACCGGCACCCCGCGCATCACGTACAGCACCGGCAGCGCGAACAGCCACACCCAGGGCAGCAGCCGCTGCGCCTGGAACCGGCTCGGCCACAGGCGGGCACCCCCGAAACCGACGGCGGCGACCAGCGCGCCCGCGAGCACGGCATCCGAGAAGCCGACGATGCCGACCTGCCGCTTGAGCGTGTCGAGCACGTAGGCCCAGCCGACGCCGCCGGCGACCTTCGCCGACAGCGTGTTCGGCCAGAAGGTGCCGAAATACAGCCGCGCGAACAGCAGCCAGCCGCCGTAGATGAACGCCGGCGGCAGCAGACCGGCGATCAGCCGCCGCACGCCCTCGCGCGAGTCGGTGTCGATGACCAGGAACACCAGCCAGAGCAGCAGCAAGAAGACGGCCTCCGGACGCGTGAGAGCCGCGAGCGCCCACAGCGCCCCCGTGCGCACCGGGCGCGCGCCCCACTGCCGGCCCTCGGTGAAGGCCACGAAGCCCGCGAGCACGAGCGCGACCGCGAGCGGCGTCTCCATGCCCGAGACCGACCAGCGGATCATCCACGGGTGCGCCGCCCAGACGATGGTCGCGAGGCCGCGCAACACCGGCAGGCGCAAGTTGCGCCGCATGAGCTGAAGGAAAAGCACCACCGAGGCCAGGGTCGCGACCGCGCCCAGCACGCGCGCCGTCGCGAGGCCGCCGAAGCCGAGCGCGATGCCGTCCGCGATGAGCGCGACCCACAACGGACTCGTGCTCCCGTAGACGCGCTCTCCCGGGTTGAAGACGAACCCCTTGCCTTCGGCGAGATGACGCGCGTACTGCAGGTGGATGAAGGTGTCGTCCGTCAGATAGCCGCGCACCGGCCACATCAGCGCCGCGGCCAGGGCCAGCGCCAGCACCAGGCAGACGATCTCGAGCCGCGTGAGCCGCCCGTCGGGGTTCGCGGTCACGTCCGTCCTCCGCCGAGGCCGCCGAGCAGGCCGGCGAGGCGGGCCGCCAGGCGTGGCCGGGCGTGCTCGTCCAGCCAGCCGGGCCGATCGTCGGGTGCGCGTCCGTCGTGCATCCAGTGCGTGTACCTCGTTTCGAGCTCGCGCGCCAGCGCCGCGCGGTCGCCGGGCGGAAGCACCGTCCCTCCCGCGCGCCGCACGAGCTCGGCGGCCTCGTCGCGCTCCGGCAGCAGCGCGACGATCGGGCGCCCCGAGTCGAGGTATTCGTAGAGCTTGCCCGGAACCATCGTGCGGTAGCCCCCGCCGCGGGGCTTCCACAGCAGCAGCACGTCGGCCGCGCGCTGCAGCCGGCGGGACCCGGCGTGCGGAAGCGCACCCGGAAAGCGGACGATGCCCTTGAGCCCGAGGGCCAGCGAGCGGTCCTCGTAGTCGAGGTCGTAGGGGCCCGCCAGGTCCACGCGCAGCCGGCGGCGCATGCCGGTGTCGCCGGCGAGCACGTCGTGCACGGCCTCGAGCAGCGTGCCCGCGTCCTCCATGAGCGAGAGCGTGCCGGTGAACGCGAGGCGGAAGCGGTCCGCGTCCGCCGCCTCCGGCGGGCCCCCGGCTTCGGGCTCGAAACCGTTCGGAAGGTGCTCGGCGCGACGCGCGAGCGTCGCGACCTGCTCCAGGTGCGTGCGCGAGGCGGCGAGCACCAGGTCGGCCTGCGAGAGCACTCGGCGTTCCATCGCTTCGTGGCGCGCCCGGTGCCAGGCGGTCGGCGGCTCGCGGAACCGCAGTCCCACCCACGGGTCGCGGAAGTCGGCGACCCACGCGACTCCGAATCGCCGCGCGAGCGCGGCGCCGGCCAGGTGCACGCTGTCGGGCGGCGACGTCGTGAGCAGGGCGTCCACGCCGCCCGCGGCGAGCCGCGTCGCGGCCGCGGCCTGCGCGCGGCGGGCCCAGCCCGCGTACGCGTCGGGCAGCAGCCACCAGTCCGACAGCTTCCGCAGGCCGGCGAAGGTTCCGCCGCGGCGGGTGCCGCGGCCGCCGCGCAATCCGAAGCACGAGGCGAGCCCGCCGCCGGCGGCGACCCGGATCACCTCCGTCGCGGCCGGGACGCTCGCGAGCAGCGACTCGTCGCGCACCCAGTAGTCGTCCTCGCCGGCGCACACGACGGTGACGTCCCAGCCCTGCTCCGGCAGGTGGCGTGCGAACGACAGCACGCGATGCACTCCTCCGCCCGCGAGCGGCGGAAAGAAATAGGCGAGCACGAGCAGACGGCGGCTCATCGTGGGGAACCCGGGTCGTCGGGCAGCGGCCGCCCGGCCGCGAGCGCCGCGAACGCCCCTTCGATGCGGGCGAAGTTGCGGTGCCAGTCGCCGCGCTCGGCGATGACCGCCGCGTTCCGCGCCCGCGCCCGATCGCGCCAGCCGGAATCGGCGAGCGCCGCGTCGAGCGCCCGCTCCAGCGCGCCCGCGTCGCCGCGGGCGAACAGTCGCGCGCCCTCTCCGTCCGCCACCCATTCGCGATTGCCCTCGATGTCGCTCACCACCGGCACCGCGCCCGCCGACATGGCCTCGAGCAGCGACAGCGACGTCGAGTCGGAGTGCGAGGCCGAAAGGTACAGTTCGGCGCGCCCGAGCCACCGCGCCAGCTCGTCGGGCGCGAGGCGCCCCAGGAAGCGGAATCGCCCCGCCGGGAGAAGCGCCGACGCGAGTCGTTCGTGATCCGCGAGCCTCGAACCGTCGCCGGCGACGGCGAGGGACGCGTGCGGATGCCGCGACAACACGCCGGCCGCCGCCCGCAGGATCACCGGGATGTCGTAGACCGGCTCGTGCATGCGCGTGCTCAGCAGCAGTCCCGGCTCGCGCGAGGGCGCCGGCGCGAACCGCTCCCGGTCCACTCCCCACGGGATGGCGCGCACCGTCGCCGGACGGGCGCCGAGCGCGAGCGCCGCCCGCGCCAGGTTGTCGGCGTCGGCGATCACGAGCGACGCGCGCCGCAGCACGAAGCGCGCGCGCGCGCGCTGCAGCGGATCGCGCCGGCCCGCCACCAGCAGGTCGCTGCCCCACGCGGCCACCGACAGCGGCCGCAGTCCCGCGAGCGCCCCCATCAGGCCGTAGTTGGGAACGAAATGGGCGTCCACGATCCCGGGCGCGAACTCCCGCAACGCCCGGACCAGTGCCGGCACCGCGAGCGGATAGCGGACGAATCCCGGCAGCGGCGGGTTCGGCAGATGCCGCGCCGCCAGCGCCTCGGGTCCGCGTTCGAGCGAGAACAGCCGCACGTCGTGTCCGCGCGCGCGCAGGTGCTCGACCCAGCGGCGCGTGTGCACGACGGAGGCGTTCGAGAGCGTCGCGATCTTCACGCGGATTCCCCGCGCGCACGGCCGCGGCGCCAGCGCGCCTGCGCCCACGCCACCGTGCGCGCCAGCGCGCCAGCCCGTCGCGCATCCAGCCACA
Source organism: Candidatus Eisenbacteria bacterium (assembly GCA_020847735.1). Classification (NCBI taxonomy): domain Bacteria; phylum Candidatus Eiseniibacteriota; species Candidatus Eiseniibacteriota bacterium. The sequence continues at coordinate 91,575 of JADLBL010000024.1, read as the reverse complement.
ACACCGGGTAGCGAATCTCCTCCGCGCCCAGCGAGTGCTTGAAGGCGGCGACCCCGCCGAGACCCGTGCTCGCCCCGAGGTTCACTCGCACGCGGCCCGCGGCGGCCGCCCACTCGACGATGTGCCAGAGAAGCAGCGGGAACGCATGCAGGCGCCGCCCCGTCGGATGAGTCCCCCCCCACCACACGAACGTCTCGTGCGGGCCGTCGAGCGCCAGCGCCCCCGAGACGAGCTCGCCGGAGCGCCGCAGCGTGAAGAGCCGCGCCACCGGCCGGTCCGCGCCCGCTCCGAGCAGCCGCCGCGAGAGCTCGAGCGGCAGCGCGCGGTGGCCCCGCCACGACCTGCCCTGGGCCACGTGCAGCGCGTAGCAGCCTTCGAGCGCTTCCGGCTCCTCGGCGAACTCCAGGCCGCCGGCGCGGGCGCGACGCATCTCCTGGCGGTGCTTTCGATCCACGCGTGCGAGCGCCGCGTCGAGTCCGCCGGCGAGAGCGACGACGGAGCCGGCGAGCCGGCGCAGTTCGCCGCCCAGCGGTGCGAGCGCCGCCGCGTCCGGCGCGGGGCCCGCGGGACGCCACAGCGCCCACTCGCCGCCCACGGCGCGCAGTTCGCGCGCGAGAGCCTCGAACGCGCCGGCGACCTCGCGGTCCACCCGCTCGTGCTCGCCGGGCAGCGCGAGCGGCGCGCCGGGGAGCAGCATCGGCAGCGCGTGCAGCCAGTGGAGCCCCCCGCGACGTTCCACGATCACGGGCGCACCCCCCAGCGTCCGGCCTTCGCGCTCGACGATCGCGACCCGGGCGGCGCAGCCCGGCATCGCCGCCGCGAACGCCTCCCAGACCTCGGGGCGGTGCGCGGGCGAAGCGGACGGATCCGCGGCCAGCAGCGTCGCCCAGTCCCCCGGCGCGCGGTCCCGCCAGAGCGCCGCCATCGTGGCGCCTAGCGCAGCACGACGACGCGCGCGCCGGCCACGTGCCCGCCGCCCTGCGCGCGCACGAAGTACACGCCCGGACGCACGCGCGCGCCCTCGAGGTCGCGGCCGTCCCAGACCACCCGGTCGTTGCCGGAGGCGCTGAAGCGGTGCACGCAGCGGCCGTTCAGGTCGTAGATCTCGCCGGTGTACGCGCTCGCGTTTCCCGACAGCTTCAGGTCGAGCCCGATCGCGGGGAACTCGGCCGGATTGGGAAAGACGACGAGCCGCAGTGCCGGGATCGAGGGCGGCGGAGGCGGCACGTAGCCCGGGTCGAACCGCGAAAGCCCGCCGGCGGTCGCGAACCACACGACGCCGGTGACCGGATCCACGGCGATCGCGCGCACCTCGTCGTTCGCCAGCGGCGAGTTCGCGGTCCGGTAATCCACGGTCCCTCCCCCGCGGCGATACCGGCGGACACCGTCCACGGAACCGACCCAGACCGTGCCGTCGGGCGAGACGGCGAGCGGGTTCACGGCGCCGAGCGGCGCCGGCGCGCCGGGAATCTGCAGCGACGAGACGTAGTTGAAGTTCGACGAGTTGTAGCGCTGCAGATCGGTCGTCGAGAGCACCCACAGCGAGTCGCCGTAAAGCGCCAGCCCGAACACGTCGAGTGTCTCGGAGCGCGGCAGGGCGGTGAACGCCGGCACCACCGCGGGGTCGTCCGGAAGGCTGGCGTACGCGACGCCGCTGCCGGGAAAACCGGCCCAGATGCGGTTCGGGGTCCGCGAGCGGTCCACGACGAGCGCGCGAACCTGGTTGTCCGGAATGCCCGAGTTGGTGGATTTCCACACCGCCACGAGAGCGCCGCCCGGATCGAAGACGTCAATGCCGATCGGCGGCCGGCCGCCGCGATCCCACGTGTCGCCGCCGATGTAGACACGATCGAGGGCGTCGTAGGCCGCCGACCATCCCGCCGTGTGGGTGAGGAGCGAATCGGGACCGCCGCCGTACGGCAGGATCGGCCGGATCACATGGGGGGTGCCGGTCGAATCGTCGTAACGCTCGATGGCGAATCCCCAGAACGAGAACCACATCCTGCCCCGGGCATCGCGCAGCAGCGTGAAGGCGTTCTGGGGATTCAGGAACGAGGTGTCCTGAGCCGCGCCGCAGCAGTCGGACGGCCAGTTGCGCCAACGCCCGTTCTCGAGGCGCGCGACGCCCTGCGCGTTCGTGTTCACCCACACCCGGGCTCCGTCCACGGCCACGTTCTGGAGGTTGTTGCCCACCGGGCCCGGCAGCGCGACGTCGCTCCAGGGCGCGCCCTCGACGTGCAGGACGCCGTCGCGCATGGCGAACGTGGTGCCCGCGGGATCGGTCGCGAACTCGACCTCGCCGGGCGAAGGGCTGGTCGCGGTCGGCGAGGCGGGCAGAAGCGTCCACGCCGAGCCCGACCAGCGCCACAATCCCGACGCCGAGCTCGCGGTGATGCGGCCGAAGTCGTCACGCAGCAGGCGCACCACGCCCGCTCCGCCCGCGATGCTCCAGCGCCGGGTGGTCATGTTCCAGCGGTAGGGGTTGTTGTTGGCCAGCGCGAAGACCTCCCGGCCGTCGGTCGCCATGCTGAAGACGTTCCGGTTCACCAGCCCGGAGTCGAGCGCCGCCCAGCTCCTGAGGCCGGACGAGAGCAGCGACACGTAGACGCCGTCCCCGGTGCCGACGAACACGGAGTCGCGGACCACGACGACCCCGCGCACGCGATTGTCGCGGAACGGCGACGGCGTGCCGAGGTCCGGGACCGCTCCGGCCACGCGTGCGCCGTCCCAGAGCGCCAGCCCGCCCTGCGTGCCGATCCAGACCGAGTCCCCGAGCGCTCGCAGCGTGTTGACCGAATCCGACGGCAGGCCGTCGAACGCGTTCACGAGATCCCAGCGCGAACCGTCCTCCGACAACCGGCTCACTCCCATGCCCGGCGTGCCCGCCCACAGGCGCCCGCGGCGGTCGAACTCGAGCGCCGTGACGTCGTTGCTGGCCAGCCCTCCCGGCTCGCGCGTGAGGGACTCGAAGCCGCCGCTCGCGCGCAGGTAAAGGAGCAGTCCCGCGTCGTGCGACGCGATCCAGACCGTGTCCGTCAGGGCGATCATGTCGCTGCAATCCGCGAGCCGCACGTACGTCGTCCACGCCCCCGCGGCGCGGCCCGGCGCGGGCACGAGGGACAGGCACACGAGCGCCGCGATCGCGGCGAGCGCGGAGGGCCGCGCGTCCAACCGGCGAAGCATGGTGCGCTACTCCAATCGGCCGAACAGGTCGAGGAAACGCAGGCGCCAGACCATGCCGGCGGCCTCCCAGATGATCCTGCGGCTCATCTTCGAGACTCCCGCGCGGCGGTCCACGAACAGGATGGGGATCTCCTTGATCCGGAATCCGCGCTTCCAGCAACGGAACGACATCTCGATCTGGAACGAATAGCCCTCGGACTTCACGTGATCGAGCCGGATGCCCTCGAGTGCCCGGCGCCGGAAGCACTTGAAGCCCCCGGTCGAATCCGCGAGCGGCAGGCCGGTGACGATGCGCGTGTAGACGTTCGCCGAGTACGACAGGATGAGCCGGCTCAGCGGCCAGTTCACGACCGTCACGCCGTTCAGGTAGCGGCTGCCGAGGACGATGTCGGCGTCCCGTGCCGCCGCGAGGAACTCGCCGATGGCCGCCGGGTCGTGCGAGAAGTCCGCGTCCATCTCGAAGATGTACTCGGCGCCGTGCTCGAGCGCGTAGCGGAAGCCGTCCCGGTAGGCCGAGCCCAGGCCCAGCTTGCCGGGCCGCTTGAGCAGGTGGACGCGCTCGGAACGGCGCTGGTGTTCCTCGACGAGCGTCGCGGTCCCGTCGGGGGAGTTGTCGTCCACGACCAGCACGTCCAGCCCGAAGGGCAGCTCGAGCAGCTTGTCGAGCATCGGCGCGATGTTCTCGCGTTCGTTGTAGGTCGGGAGGATGACGAGCTTGTCCATCAGGACCCTCCCGCTCCCGCCGCCACGGCCGGATTCGTCCGCCGCCGCCCGAGCAGCACGCCGGCGGCGAGCAGCGCCAGTGCGACCGCCAGGCTGACGAGGGACACGACGAGGCCGCGCCGCACGCTCGGCGAGGCGAAGCGGAACACGACCTGGTGATGACCGGCCGGAACCACCACCGCGCGAAGCAGGTGGTCGGCCCGCAGCATCTCGGCGGGCTTGCCGTCCACCTTCACCGTCCAGTCCGGATACCACAGGTCCGCGAGGCGCAGGATTCCCGCGCCCGGCGTGTTCACGTCCACGTCCACCTCGTGCAGCGCGTACTTCGTGATCGTCGCGGTCGCTCCGTCCACCGGCCCGAGCTGGACTCCGGGATTCTTCGTCAGCCACGTCCACTTCGCGACGTCGCGACCGCCGGCCTCGACGGCGTCGAGCGCCGCGTGGCTCGAGTCGGGCACCACCCCGTACTCGCCCACCACCGTCGCGCGCGGCAACGCCGCGCTGTTCTCGTAGATGACGCGTGAACCCTGATGAACGATGTGCAGCCAGGGAGGAGTCTGCGCGGGGTCGAGCGGCTGCGAGAGCACGATGTAGCGGACGTTGAGCAGCCGCCACCAGTTCGGGTTGTCCAGCGCCTGCGCGTCCATGAGGTCCTGGAACAGCCGCGGCTTGGCGGCGTGCGCACCGCCGACGGTGGCGATGCCGAAGCCGGCGAGACGGTTGTCCTGGAACTGCTCCGGCACGAATACGCGGAACGAGCCCCACGGCCCGGCCTTCTCGAGGAACTCGACGACGTCGTCGCGGCCGTAGTCGAGGCTCTTCGCGACCGGGTCGCCGATCACCGGTTCCATGAGCTGGCGGCCGACCGGCCACAGGTTGAAGAGCAGGACGACCAGCACGAGCACGCTCGCCAGTCCGGCGTTCAGCCTGCGACCGGCCGCGAACCACGCGACCGCGGTGACGATGAGCCCCGTGAACGCGACCCGACCGAGGTCCGCGGCGAAGGCCGTGAACGCGGCGTTCGCCTGCTGCAGCGTGAACGACTGCTTGTGGGCGAGCGCGGTCGCGACGTACGCGCCGCGCAGGGCCTCCTGCCCGAACAGCGCGAGCAGCCCCGCCAGGGCCAGCAGTCCGCCGAGGGCGAGCAGCAGCCGGCGCAGGACCCCGCGCCGTGCCTCCTCACCCGTGTCGAGGACGTTGGTCCACCCCCACGCCATCGCCAGCGCGACCGCGAGGTGGAAGAGCAGGATGACCATGACCGGGACGCGGAACTTGTTGAACTGCGGCAGGTGATCGTAGAGGAAGCCGTAGAGCGGGAAGTGGCTTCCGAACGAGACGAGCAGGGCGAACGCGCCGAGCAGCACGGCCCACACGCGCACCGCGCCGCTGAAGCGCACGAACATGAGCACGGCGAGAAGCAGGGCGACGACGCCGATGTAGGCGTTCGGGTAGTCCGTGAACGGCATCGCGCCCCAGTAGGTCATGCCGCCGAAACCGACCCAGTTGGGCACGACCATCGCGCCCAGCTCGTAGGGCGCCATGGACCAGGCGGTCGCGTACGGAATGCCGACGCCGCCGGCGGCGTCGCCGGTGCCGCGGATCGAGTACTGCGAGTAGTCCTTGAGCGGCAGGTTGTAGAAGCCCGCGATCCCGAACGCCAGCGCCGCGGCCGCGCCGATTCCCAGCGCGCGCAGCAGCCGCGGCGCCAGCTGCGAGGGCGTGCGCAGCGAGGCGATCACCTCCACGGCGGCGAGCAGCCCGACCGCCATCCAGGTGTAGACGCAGATCTGCAGGTGACCGCGCAGGAACTGGAAGCCGCCCGCCAGCGCCAGCCAGCCGAGGTCCGCGAGCGAACCGCGCCGCAGCCAGCGCGAGGCGAGCCAGACCATGAGCGGCAGGTACGCCGAGTCCACCAGCTGGCTGCCGTGACCGTGCGAGCCGACCGCGACCAGGTTGGGCACGAACGTGAAGGCGACCGCCCCGAGCAGCGCGCCCTCCGGCCTCGCGCCCCACTCGCGCGCGAGCAGGAAGAAGAACAGCGCGCCGAGGAAGTAGTAAAGGAGCATCCAGGTCATGTCCGGCAGCGGCACGACCTTCTGGATCAGCGCCAGCGGCCAGTCGGGCGGGTAGATGAGCGGGTTGTACGCGCCGCTCGCGAAGGACGGCATGCCGAGGAAGACGAACGGATTCCACAGCGGATAGACGTGGTCCTTCCACAGCGACTGCTCGCCGATCCGCACGAAACCCGCGGGCGCGGTGGCGTCCGGCGCGACGAAGGTCTTGCCGCCCACCGAGACCTCGTGGAAGAACAGCACCGTCAGAAGCGCGAGAATGACGGCGGCCCACGCGGCCGTGAGCGTCAGGGGGCGCGCCGGCTTCGGCCCGGTTTTCGGTGCGGCTTTCTCTTTCGCCATCGCTCCGCCTGCGGAAGGGTTTCGCGCGGCCTTCAGAGCCGCGCCTCGATCTCGTGCACCATGCGGGCGGCCAGCGCGTCCCAGTCGTGGCCGCGCGCCAGCGCGCGCCGCCGCCCGGGGTCGCCGGGAGCCGAGAGCGCCCGGTCCAGGCTGCCTGCCCAGTCGTCGTTCGTGGTCGCGAAGAGGAGGTCGGGTGGGCTTTCCTTCAGGTCGAGGACGGGCGTGGTGATCACCGGGAGGCCGGCCGCCAGGTACTGGTAGACCTTGTTGGGGTTGATCCCCTGCACGAACGGATCGTCGGCGCGAAACGGAATGACGCCGACGTCGAGCGCCTGCATGCAGGCGGGCACCTCCGCATAGGCCCGCGGCCCCAGCACCGCGACGCCCTCGCGCCGGCCGAACTCCGCGACCGCGCCCGCGGTCGCGGGCGAGCCGGGCCCTATCAGTACCACCGTCCCCCCGCGCCGGTTCCGGCGCAGCGTCTCGAGCACCTCGAAGTCGAGGAAGTGGGAAAGAAGCCCCACGTAGCCGATCCGCGGTCGCGGCAGCGCCGCGAGATCCAGGGGGGCCGGGCGCGACGGCTCGAAGTGCGCCATCTCCACTCCGTTGCCGAGCAGGATCAAGGGCCGATCGGTCTCCCCGGCGAGCTGCCGGCGGTAGAACTCGGACACGACGAACACGGCCTGCGCCTGGCGGACCGTGCGCGACCAGTAACCCCGCGCCCAGGAAGGGCTCACGGAGAACTGAAAGGGACTGTCGTTAAAATCGTACAGTACCAGCTTCTTCGGAAGGCGAGAAAGCGCCGCGGGGCAGTAGATGTTCGAGGTCAGAACGACCGGCTCGGGGGCGACTCCCAGCCGCCGCAGCTGGTGGCCCAGCCACAGCTCGGCGCCCAGTTCGATGGCCGCCCGGCCGGCGCTCGAGCCCGCGAGCAGGTTGTACATCGCGCTCCGGGTGCCGGGCTTGAGGAACGGCACCGTGAAGTAGGTCACCGCCCCCTCGCGTCGCGGCTCCCACGGGTCGTCCGCCCCGACCGCCGGCGGCTGCGCGAAGAACACGCGCCACGACGCGGGAAAGCGCGACAGCAGGAACTGCTTCCGGGTCCGGAAGTAGCCCCAGCGCACCTCGGACAGGACGAGCAGGTCCACCCGGCGCGGGATCCCTACGTCCCCGCCGCGATCGCTTCCGCTTCCCGCGCTTCGACCTCGACGACGCCGAGGTGGCGGCCGGCGTTGGGCGAGGGGTCGTCCTCCCGTCCGAAGACCCGCGGATCGCTCGCGACGAAGCGGTGCGACCACGCTTCGAGACTCAGCCAGCGCCACACCTGAAGCCCGATGTCGCGCCGGCCGTCGAAGTAGCCCTCGAGCTCGCGGCGAACAGCCGCGCCGTCCACCCACTCCTGGAATGGCCCCGGCCGCGCCAGCCGGCGTCGCACCTCGCCCGCGTACCGGCCCCGCAGCCACACGTCGGCGGGCGTCTCGAAACCCATCTTGTCGCGCCGTGCGAGCACCGACGGCGGGACGCGGTCGCCGAGCGCGCGGCGCAGGATCGCCTTCGTCGTCGCGCCTTCGAGCTTCTGCCCGTCGGGCAGCGCGAACGCCAGCTCGACGATCCGCCAGTCGAGGAACGGCAGCCGCGTCTCGATCGAGAACGCCATCGAGTTGCGGTCCTCGTAGCGCAGCAGTCCCGGCAGCTGGCGCCGGAGCGTGTCGAACGCGAGCTGCCGCCAGAGCCACGAGCGTTCCGCGCGCGGGGCCCTCGGGGCGCCGGACGGAACGCTCGCGAGCGAGCGCGACAGCACGCGGTCCTTGCCCTGCCCGTAGCGGGTCCGCAGCGAGGCGACGAGCGGCGCCGGCAGCCACGGTTCGAAGGTGTGCAGCAGCGTCGTGGCGAACCCGAGGCGGTCGGTCACGCTGCCCCACAGCCGCGCGAACTCGCCGAAGCGCGCCGCTTCGGCCAGGTCGCGCAGGCGCGCGGGCAGGTAGCGGAAGTAGCCCGCCAGCAGCTCGTCGCCGCCCTGCCCGTCGAGCAGCACCTTGAGCCCGGTGGCGTGCGCCAGCTCCATCACCTTCCACTGCGAGTAGACGCCGGGGCCCGCGGTCGGCTCGTCCTGCTTCAGCGCCAGCGCGTCGAACACCGGCCAGAAGTCCGAGCCGTCCGGTACGACCAGGTGGCTCTGGGCGCCGCTCGCCTCGGCCGCCGCGCGGATCCACGGTCGCTCGTCGAAGGAGGGGCCTTCGTCGTAGGCGCACGAGAACGCGTGCAGTCCGCGGCTGGCGAGCCGGCCGGCGGTCGTCACGACGGCGCTCGAATCGAGCCCGCCCGACAGGCACGAGCCGACTTCGACGTCGGCACGCAGCCGCAGGCGCACCGAGTCCGTGAACAAGTCGGCGAGCTCGCGCGTCCAGTCCTCCGGACGGCCGTGCGCGTGCGCCTCCGGGTCGATCTCCCACCACGCCCGCAGGTGCAGTCCGTCGGGGCCGACCGTGAGGGCGTGTCCCGCCGGAAGCTGCCGCAGGCCCTCGAAGAAGGTGTGCGTCTCGTGATCCACCCAGTCGAGCGCCAGCAGGTCGCGCACCGCCGCCAGGCGCGGCACGATGCGCGCGGGCTGCGTGAGCACCAGCGCGCGGGGCTCGGAGGCGAACGCGAACCGGCTGCCGTCGTACTGGAAGTAGAAGGGCTTGACGCCCAGCCGGTCGCGCGCGCAGAAGAGCGCGCGCCGATCCGCGTCCCAGAGCGCGAACGCGAACATGCCGTTGAAGCGGGACAGGCAGTCCTCGCCCCACTGGCGATAGGCGGCCAGGATCACCTCGGTGTCCGAGGCGCCGAGGAACGCGGCGCCCAGCGATTCCAGCTCGGAGCGCAGCTCGACGTGGTTGTAGATCTCGCCGTTGTAGACGATCCAGCAGCGCCCGCCCGCGTCGCTCATCGGCTGATGGCCGGACGGCTTCAGGTCCACGATCGAAAGCCGCCGGTGAACCAGCCCGACGCCGAAGACGGACCCGGCCGCCTCGCCGCTCGAGCGGGCCGGCGCGAACGGCAGTCCGGAGCGGAAGGCTTCGGCCGGCGTGTCCGGTCCGCCGTGCGACTGCCAGGTGCCGCGCGCGGGATCGATCAGGACGAGGCCTTCGTCATCGGGTCCGCGATGGCGCATGAGCCGCGCCATCGCGCGCAGTCGTCCGATTTCGGCACGGCCGGTCCGCTCGTACAGCCCCGCGATTCCGCACATGGTTCCGTCCCTCCGGTCAGCCGTTCGCGCCGCCGTGCCGCACGGCGCCGCGATCCTTCCACACCTCGAAGACCACCGCGAGTCCCGCCCACGCGAGCACCGCCCCCGCCTTGAGCGCGACCCCGGCCGGCCCCGGCGGCGCCCAGCGCACCGCGGCGAGCCCGGCGAGCAGCGCCGCGGCGAACAACACTCCCAGCCGCGCGCCCCGGTACGGCATGGGCCGGACGCGCTGGGCGATCAGGTAGACGAGCACGGTGGACGTCGCGTGCGCGAGGAACGTGGCGATCGCCGCGCCCTCGGCGCCCAGGCGCGGCACCAGGGCCTGATTCGCGCCGATGGCGACGAGCGCCGCCGCGCCCGCGGCCCCGCCCAGCAGCGGCGTGCGGAGCGACAGGTTGATGCCGAGCGCCGCGACAGAGTAGGCGCCCTGCGCGACCGCGGCAAACGCGAGCCACATCGCCGGACGCGCCGCCGAGGCGTAGTCCTTCGTCGCCAGCAGCGAGACGATCAGGGGCGCGAACAACCCCGTGACCAGCGCCCCGAGCGAGGCGAGCCCGACGTACAGGGCGAGTACCCGCGCGTACAGCTTCGGCGCGTCCGCCTCGTTCGCCTTCGCGTAGGCGAACGGCCCGAACGCGAGATTGAACGCCGAGACGCCCAGGGTGATCACCGCGAAGAACTTCATCGCCACCGCGTAGACGCCGACCGCGTCGAGAGAAGCCGTGCGCTGCAGCGTCTCGCGGTCCACGAAGCCGATGACCGCGTAGGCGAGGGACACGGGCACGAGCGGCAGGCCGTAACTCAGCATGCGGCGCAGCAGGGCCCGGTCGAACACCGGCCGCAGGCTGTGCCGGCACAGCACCAGGCCGGCGAGCGCGGCCGCCGCGTCGCCGAACAGCTTGCCGTAGAGCACGCCCGCGACCCCGAGGTCCTTCGCGAGCACCAGCCAGAGCGTCAGCCCGCCGACGAGCAGCGTCTGCGTGACGTTGAGGGCGATGAATTTCCACGGCTGGAACGTGACGCGCAGCACGTCGTTCGCGAACAACGCCAGCAGCGTGAACGGCAGCGTGGCCGCGCCGATGCGCAGGTACTTCGCGTACACGACGCCGCCCAGCACGCGTTCGGCGAGCGGCGTCGCGAACGCCGCGAGGGCGAGCGCCACCGCGCCGCCGCTGACGATCCGGAACAGGAACGACGACGAAACCATGCGCACGCGCGAGGCGCGCCCGTCCTGCTCGTAGAAGAAGCGCGCCAGCGCGCCGTCCATGCCGAACACCAGCACCAGCAGCGCGCTCGCCGAGTACGAAATCACGAGGTCGGAGACTCCGTACTGCTGCGGCAGCAGCACGCGCGTCAGCACCGGCACGAGCAGCAGGTTCACGGCCTTGCCGCTCACCTGCCCGAAGCCGTAGACGAGCGAGTCGCCCGAAAGGCGCGCGAGGGACTCGCGGACGCTCAACGGGCCCCCGCGGCGCGGTAGATCTCGACCAGTCGCCGGGCGATCACGCGCGCATCGTGTTCGCGTTCCACGTAGGCGCGCGAGCGCTCGCCCAGTTCCCGCCGGCGCGGCGCGTCGCGGAGCAGCGCCTCGAGGTCGGCGGCCAGCGTCTCGACGCCGGTGCGCACGATCGGGCCGTCGCCGAGGCGCGCCTCGAAGTCGGGACGGATGTAGGCCATCGTCGGGCGCCCGAGGGCCATCGCCTCGGCGCTCACCATGCCGTACCAGCCCATCTGCAACTGGTCCACGAACACGTCGCATTCGCCCATCGCCACCCGCAGGGCCGCCCAGTCGAGCTTCTCGACCACGCGGAACTCGACGCCCGGAAACTTCGGGCGGAGCGCCTCGAACGCGCGCTCCACGTAGCGTGTGCCCTTGATGCCGCGGTTCGTCGGCGCGTGCAGCAGCAGGCGCGGCGTCTCGCGGAACGGCTGCGGCGTGTAGTCCGGCAGCCAGACGGCCACGTGCACCTGCCGGGCCCGCGGCGCCGACTCCAGCAGGTCGGGCGTCGAGACCAGTTCGGCGTCCGCGTACTTCGCGGCCTCGCGCAGGATGCGCTTCTGCCGCGCGGGGATGCAGAACGGCGGCGAGCATTCCGCGCACGTCGAGTGCACGTGCGTGGCCAGCATGTGCGCGCGGTTGCGGATGTCGCAGCCGTGATAGTGGAAGACGATCCGCTTGCCGAGGGCGCGGTAGAGCGGCAGGTCGAAGTTGTGGGGCGGGATGAGCGTCCGCCCGAAGTGGAAGTGATAGACGTCCCAGCGGAGCAGGTGCTTCGCGGTGAGCCCGAGGTAGCCGGCGTAGCGCGGCAGCGCGCCGCGCGCGTCGTAGGGCCGCATCTCGTCCACGCGGTGCGCGGCGAACGTCGGGTTGGTCGCCAGCGACCAGGCCTCGACCCCGATCTCGCGCAGCGCGCGCGCGAGGATGCTCGTCTGGCCGGCGATCTCGGACGGCGCGTGCAGGACCTTCACGGGCGCGGCCTCCCGAACGGGTTCGGCCTGCCGCACCACGGGCAGGTCCAGCGCCGCGGCCATGGCCGGCCCGCCTCGACGATCGCGTGCTCCCCGCACTCGCGGCAGACGTGCGTGACCCGCCGGGCTCCCGGCAGCGCTTCGCCCGGAGCGCCGGTCGCGCCGTGCGTCGTTCCGGCCTTCGCGAACGTCAGGACGAAGTTGGCGTCCTTCGCCAGATCGAGACCGGTCCCGCGGTGCAACGCGGCGAGCGTTTCGGTGAACGCGCCCTGCAGCGGCTTGGTGCGCGGATCGTTCATCCACGAGAAGCCGGCCGGCACGAAGGCGTGCGCGGTCAGCGCCATGCCGCGGCGGCGGAAGAGGCCGAGCACGCCGCGCAGATCGAAGCGCTGCTGGTGCTCGATGCGCTTGCCGAACTTGAGCAGCGCGTACTTCGCGAAATACCCGGCGAAGCGGTAGAGCCGGTCGTCGAACGCCGCCGCCCGCGGCACCGACAGGTAGAGCGTCCCTCCCGGCCGGGTCACGCGGACCAGCTCGTCACAGCACGCCTCGAGCTCGGTGACGTGCTCGAGCACGTAGTGGCAGACCGTGAGATCGAAGCTCCCGTCCCGCAACGGCAACCGCGCGAGGTCGCCGCGGAAGACGCGGCGGGTGGTCGCGCGGTCGGGGGGGCCGGGCGGAAACTTGATGTCGAAGCCGGTGATCGCGAGGTCGGGGCGCTCGGCGTAGGGCCACGAGCCCGGCCCGCAGCCGGCGTCGAGCACGCTCGTCCCGAGGGGCAGCGCTTCGATCACCTCGCGGAGGAAGACCGGGGGCTCGTGCGGCGCGCGCAGCGGCCGGTGGGCGACGGCTTCGCTCATGGCCGCACCTGCGACGGGTCGCGGCCGGCGAGCGCGTCGAGCAGCGCGCGGGGAACCGCGGCCGCCGCGGCGAACCGGCCGCGGCCGAGGAGCGCCACCCAGAGCAGCGCCTGCTGCGCGACGAACGCGGGTCCCCAGGTGAGCCGGGCGAGGCCGCGCGCGTGCAACGACCACAGCCGGACGCCGGCGCGCAGGCGCTGGTAGATCTTCCACGCGTTCACCGCCCCCCCGCTGCTCGCGCTCACCTCGTGCCACAGGCGGGCGGTGGGCACGAACAGCAGCCGGTAGCCGGCCGCGCGCGCGCGCAACGACCAGTCGGCGTCCTCGGCGTAGATGAAGTAGCCCTCGTCCAGCGGCCCCACCTTTCGCCACGCCCCGGCGGTCGCCAGCAGGCAGCAGCCGGTCAGGTAGCCCGTCGGCTCGATGGAGCGGAACTGCCCGTGATCCCGCTGACGGATCGCGCGGTGCGAGGTGTGCGCGAGCGCGGGCACGCAGCGCCCGCCCGCGTACCAGATGAGGTTTCCGGGAGCCGCGTGGTAGATGAGCGGCGCGGCGGCCCCCGCGCGCGGGTCCTCCTCGAGCGCCGCCAGGAGCTTTTCGTACAGCGCCGGATCGGCCTGCACGTCGTTGTTGAGCAGCATGACGGCGTCCGCCCCGCTCTCGAGCGCGCGCGCGAGCCCGGCGTTGTTGCCGCCGGCGAAGCGGCGGTTCGCGGGCAGCGCGAGCAGCTCGACGCCCGGGTATTCGGCGGCGATCGCCGCGGGCGAGCCGTCCGTCGAGCCGTTGTCCACCACCATCACCCGCGCGCTCCAGCCCCGCGGCACGCGGCAGCGCGCCAGCGAATCGAGGGTCGCGCGCGTGAGCGCGAGGCCGTTCCAGCCGAGCACGACGACCACGAGCGTCTTCATACCGGGTGCGCGCGCTCCCGCGCGAGCGCGCCGAGCGCGGCGGCCCCGGCGCCCGCCGCGGCGGCGGCGAGCACGATCGCGGCGAGCGCGAGCGGCCACCCGGGCAGCCCGGCGTAGCGCGCGTACAGCCACCAGACGTCGATCGCGCGCAGCAGGGCGTGCTGGTCCGTCGCCGAGATGCCGAGGCGCGGATCCACCGGCCCTCCCGAGCCGAGGACCGGCAGATCGCCGTGCAGGTGAGCGGTGATGTTGTCGGCCAGCATGCGCCAGTGCACCGCGATCGGGCTGAAGCGCGGATTGAAGTGGCTCGCCTCCATGAAACGCGGATCGTCGAGCGCGGTCGTGTAGGGATAGTCGCCGACCTCCCGCATCTCGGCCCCGTAGTGGATGCCGACGCCGCCGAGCGTGACGAGCAGCCCGGCGATCCCCAGGGCCCACGCCGCCCGGCGGCGCGCGCGCGTCGCGGCGGTGAGCGCGAACGCCACCGCCAGCAGCGCGGGCGGCAGCAGCGGCACCAGGTAGCGCGGTCCCCACGAGCCGTCTCCCGCCCAGTGCTGGAAGGTCCCGAACTGGAGCAGCGCCACGGCCCACATCGCGACCGCGGCCCTGCCGGCGCGGCGCGCCGGGCCGCCGTGGCGGGCTTCTCCGGAGTGGGAACGGGAGCGCGTCATCTCGGCGACACCGGCGGGGGCCAGCCACACGGCCGGAGCGAACCACAGCACGCCCTTGCCGGAGGACAGCAGCAGCCCGTACAGGCCGACGAGCAGCGGGGTCGTGAACGCCGCGGCCGAGGCCTGCGCGCCGTAACCGCTCTCGAGCGGGTTGCCGAAGCGCGCGACGTTGTAGGCGAGGTGCCCCGCGGCGGCGAGGGCGACACCGGCCAGCGGCACGAGCCATCGCGAGGGCCGCTCCCGCCCGAGCGCCGCGAAGGCGACCAGCACCAGCGGCAGCATGCTCGCCTTGGCCGAGACCGCGAGGAAGCCGCCGAGCCCGGCGTGGATCAGGCGGCGGCGCTCGTCGGGCAGGGGCTGAGCGCCGCCCGCCGAGGCGAGCGCGGCGTTGCCGAGCGCCAGCAGCAGGCCGAGCGCTTCGAGCGGCTCGGCCATGAAGCTCTTCGCGTACACCCACAGCGGTGTCGTGAAGCCGAGCAGCACGGCGGCCGCGAACGACGCGCCCGGCGTCGCGCCGAGCCGGCGCGCGAACGCGTACAGCGCCGCCACCAGCAAGGCGCACACGAAGGCGTTGAAGAACGAGGCGACGAACCGCGACGCCAGTTCGGCACGCTGCGGAGGCAGACCGGAGACAGCGGCCGCCGCCTCGCCGGCCGCCACGAACGGCGCCGCGAGCATCGCCTGACCCGCGTTGTTCTTGCTGTAGAAGCGTCCGTCGGGTCCGCGCAGCGTCGCCCCTTCGGGCACCGCGATGCCGCCGCGCAGCAGGGCGCGCGAGAGGTCGTACATCGTCACCTCGTCGCTGCCGGTGATGCGGCCGCCGCCGCTGACGGCGTACACGAGCAGCGCCGCGAGCGCGAGGAGCTTCGCCGTGCGCCGGAGCGGGGCGCGGTCCTTCACGCCCATCCCCTCGCCGGCCGCAGCTCGTCCACGAGCCCGACGGTCGAGGCCGCGAGCGCCTCCCACGAGTGCTCGGCCCGCAGCTTCGCCAGGTGCGGGGCCATCCCGGCGCCGAGGCTGCCCGCGAAGAAGCGGACGATCGCGTCGGCGAGCGCCGCCGGGTCCTCGGGGGGCGCGGTCAGTCCGGTCTCGCCGTCGCGCACCGTCTCGGCGATGCCGCCCACGCGGGTCGCGATCACCGGGCAGCCGAGCGCGTAGGCGACGTGCGTGACCCCGCTCTGCGTCGCGCTGCGGTACGGCAGCACGGTGACGTCGGCGGCGCGGAACAGCGCCTCGACCTCGTCGTCCGGAATGTAGCGATCGAGCATCCGCACCGCCCCCTCTCCCGCGGCCCTGGCCAGCGCCTCGTAGGGTTCGGCCTTCTCGTAGAACTCGCCGGCCACCACCAGCGTCGCGCCCGGGCGGCGCTCGCGCACCCGCGGCCACGCGGCGAGCAGCGTGTCGAGCCCCTTGTAGTGACGAACGTAGCCGAAGAACAGCGCCACGTCGCCCGCCAGCCCCAGCTTCGCGCGGGCGCTCTCGCGGGTGAAGCGACCGCGGTCGAACTGCGCGTAGAACGGGTGCGGAACGCGTCGCCGCGGCGCGCCGGGCTTGAGCCGGTCGAGGTCGCGCTCGACGGCGTCCGACATGACGAGGTAGCCGTCGGACTCGCGCAGCATCCAGCGCGTGCACAACGCGTCGTAGAAGCGCGGTTCGTGCGCCACCAGGTTGTCGCACACCAGCACGACGCGGCTGCCGCGGCGGCGCGCGCGCGCGACCGAGCTCGCGAACGACGGGGCGAAGAATGGCATCCACCACTTGAGCACGATCGCGCCCGGCGCGAACGCGTCGAGCGTCCGGGCCGCCCGGCCCCAGGTCCACGGGCCGATCGAATCGAGCTGCGCCTCGACCGGGAAGCTCGGCCGCGGCGCGTCCGGATCGAGCTGGCTGCTGCCGGGAAACAGGAAGCCGGGGTACTGGCGCGTGAAGGTCACCGCGCGCACCTGCGCCAGCGGTGCGAGCGCCTCGCCGAGCAGGCCCAGGTACTGCGCGAGCCCGCCCCGCCACGGATGCAGCGGGCCGAGCAGGCCGACGCGCCGCGCCGGCGGGGTCCCCGTCGCGTCCTGCGAGGCGCGCGCGCTCACGAGCGGTGCGCCCTCAGCGGCCGCGCGAGACCGACCACGAGGTCACGCCGCGCGCCTCGAACTGGAACGGCACGACCTGGCCGCCGTGCTTCTCGAGCGCGGCCGCGACCCGGTGGCGCCGGTCGAAGCGCGTCAGGAACAGGAAGTAGCCGCCGCCGCCCGCCCCCGTCATCTTGCCGCCGAGCGCGCCCTCCCGCCGCGCGACGTCGTAGAGCCGGTCCACGTGCGGGTTCGAGATGCCCTCGTCGAGCCGCTTCTTGTGCTCCCAGGCGCGGTGCAGCAGCTCGCCGAAGCCGTCGATCGCGCCGAGCAGCAGCGCGCGCTTCATTTCGTGCGCCTGCGCCTTGAGGGCGTCGAGCGCCGCCACCGTCTCGCGCCGGCCGCTGCGGTAGGACTTCGTCTGCCGCTCGATGATCTTCGCCGACTGTCGCGTCTGCCCCATGTAGCAGAGCAGCAGCCGGTACTCGAGCTCCTCGAGGTTCTCGCGGCGCAGCTTGAGCGGCGTCACCACCGTGCCGTCGGGATTGAACTCGATGAAATTGAAACCGCCGAACGCCGCCGCGTACTGGTCCTGCCGTCCGCCGGCCAGCCGGAGATCCACGCGCTCGACGCGGTAGGCGAGCTCGGCGACCTCGTACGGGGTCAGTTCGACCTTCAGCCACTCGCGCAGCACGCCGAGCAGCGCGACCATCATCGTGCTCGACGCCCCGAGCCCCGAGCCCGGCGGCGCGTCGGAATGCGTCCACAGGTCGGCGCCGCGTTTCACGCGCAGCGCCCGGACCGCCGCCTTGAGAAGGTCGAGCTGGCCGTCGAACTTGAGCCGCCGCGGGTGGTCGTACTTGGCGACCAGGTCGTAGTCGAGGCTCGCGAGCGTGAGCCGCGAGTCGCGGCGCGGGCGCAGCGAAGCGTACGCATAGTGGTTGATCGTCGCCGACAGCACGCAGCCGCCGTGCTCCTCCGGGTAGGGCGAGACGTCGGTGCCGCCGCCACAGAACGAAATCCGAAGCGGCGCGCGGGCGCGGTAGTAGCGGCCGGGCGCGGTCGTCGGGCTCACGCGGAAAGCTCCCGCTCGGCGCGCGCGTGGTCCTCGGGGGTGCCGATGTCCCAGAACCTGCCCTCGACCTCGCTGCCGGCCAGCAGGCCGCGCGCCGCGAGCCCGGGCAGCACGTCGCGCTCGAGCGACGACACGCCGGCGGGCAGGTGGCGCCAGAGCGCGGGCGAGAACGCGTACTGGCCGCCGTTCACCCACGCCGGCCCGCGAAACGCCGCGTCCTTCTCGACGAACCGCGACACCCGCCCGCCGGCGTGCTCGACCCGGCCGCGCGCGCCCGCATCCTGCACGCGGTAGAGCGCCACCGCGCCGAGCGCGCCCCTCTCCCAGCGGTCGCGCTCCAGCACCCACGGGTCGCATTCGCCGAGCGTGTCGCCGTTGACGACCAGCGCCGGGCCGTCCACGAACGGCGCCGCCAGGCGCAGAGCGCCGCCGGTGCCGAGGGGCTCGCTCTCGACCGAGTATTCGAGCGAGACGCCCAGCGCGGCGCCGTCGCCGAGCGCTTCGCGCAGCTGCCCGGCGCCGTAGCCGGCCAGGATCACCGCACGGGCCACGCCACGGTCCCTCAGCCACTCGAGCTGGCGCGCCAGGAACGGGCGGCCACCGAGCGGGGCGAGCGGCTTGGGCAGGTCGCCGAAGCGGGGCTTGAGCCGGGTCCCGAGTCCGCCGGCGAGCACGAACGCCTTCACGGTCAGGAGTCCAGGTTGAAGCGCTTGCGCACGGGATAGTCGGCGCGCGCGGCCTGGTGCGCGATCATCTCGCCCAGCAGCCCCATGAGGATGAACTGGATGGCGAGCAGCACGCAGGCCGCGGCGAACAGCATGAGCGGCCGGACGCGCAGCGGGTCGCCGTGCAGCCACTGGGCGGTGAACCACACGCCGAGCCCCAGGCCGATGGCGAGGAACAGCACGCCGATGCGCCCGAAGACGTGCAGCGGCTTGAGCGCCGAGGTCGAGATGAAGGCGGCGGCGAGCAGGTCGAGAAAGCCGTTCACGAACCGGGCGGCGCCGAATTTGGAGCGCCCGAAGCGACGCGCCCGGTGGTTCACGCCCAGCTCGCCGACGCGGAAGCCGCGCCAGTGCGCCAGCGCCGGCATGAAGCGGTGCAGTTCGCCGTAGACCTCGATCGCCTCCACCACTTCGCGGCGGTAGAGCTTGAAGCCGCAGTTGAAGTCGTGCAGCCGGATGCCCGCGACCCGCGAGGTCACGGCGTTGAACAGCTTGCTCGGCAGCGTCTTGGTGATCGGGTCGTGGCGTTTGACCTTCCAGCCCGAGACGAGGTCGAGCCCGTTCTCGAGCGCCGCCAGCAGCCGCGGCAGCTCGGCCGGATCGTCCTGCAGGTCGGCGTCGAGCGTCGCGACCAGTTCTCCGCGCGCGGCGCGGAAGCCGGTCGCGAGCGCCGCCGACTTGCCGAAGTTGCGGCGCAGCAGGATCGCCCGCACGCGCGGGTCGGCGGCGCACAGCCGTTCGTACAACGCCTCGGAACCGTCCCGCGAGCCGTCGTCCACGTACACGATCTCCCACGGCATGCCGAGCGCATCGAGCCCCGCGACCAGCTCCTCGTGCAGCTTCGCCAGGCTCTCGGCCTCGTTGTAGGCGGGAACCACGGCCGAGATGCGCGGCGCCGCGCTCACGCCTTCGCCCCGTAAAGACCGCGCGCCCACGCCGCCTCGGCGGCGAGCCCGTCGGCGATGGCGATGCGCGTCGCGTAGCCGAGGTCGGCCTGCAGCCGCGCGGCGTCGGCGCGGGTGCGCAGCGGATCGCCGGGCGGGCGCGGTTCGAAGCGCAGCTTCGCCTTCGCGCCGAGCGCGCCGGCCAGCACCTCGATCGCCTCGAGGACCTCGACCTGCGAGCCGCCGCCGACGTTGTACACGCCCTGCGGCGCGCTGCTCCGCCAGGCCCGCACGTTCGCCTCGATGGCGTCGCTGATGAAGGTGAAGTCACGGGACTGGCGCCCGTCACCGTAGACGACGATCTCCTCGTCGCGCAGCAGGGCCCGGCAGAAGCGGTGGAACGCCATGTCGGGGCGCTGGCGCGGGCCGTAGACCGTGAAGTAGCGCAGCGCCGCGACGTTCATGCCGAAATTGCGGCCGTAGAGCAGCACCAGATGCTCCCCCGCCAGCTTGGTCACGCCGTACGGCGAGAACGGCCTCGGCAGGAGCGTCTCGTCGGTCGGATAGCGCTCGGCATCGCCGTAAACGGACGACGAGGAGGCGTAGACGAAGCGATCGAGCTTCGCGTCGCGGTAGCGCTCGAGCAGCCGCTGGGTGGCGAGCACGTTGTGATGCACGTACGAGGTGAATTCCCGCCCCCACGACGCCCGTACGCCGGCCTGCGCCGCCTGGTGGAAGACGACGTCCACGTCGGGCAGCGCACCGAGGTCGGCCGCTCCCAGGTCCAGCTCGAGCAGCCGGTAGGCCGGGTGCGAAGCGGCGGCCTCGAGGTTGCGGCGCTTGAGCGCGGGATCGTAGTAGTCCGTGAAGCAGTCCACGCCGGTGACCCGGACGCCGTCCGCGAGCAGCCGCTCGGCGAGCGTCGAACCGATGAAGCCCGCCGCTCCCGTCACCAGGGCATGGGTCGCCACGCGCTTCCTCCTAGGTTCTGTCCGAGAACGCCGCGCGGTGCCGTTGCGGGCGCCGGTGGCACGGTCGCAAGGAACGCCGACGAGACGAGGGTGTGCCCCCTGTCGAGGAGGCGTGACGCGGCGACCGTGCCGCCGCCGCCCGCAACCCGAAGGGCGGTCCCGGGAATGGCCGTCGGGCCGCGTTGCTCGTCGTCCACAGAGGGATCAACTCTCGTGTCCTCCTCGCTCCTTGCGCGACGGCCATTCCCGGGACCGCGGCGCCGCGGGGCGTTCTCAGACAGAACCTAGGGCACCGGCACCGTCGGAGGCCGCCGGGTCGGCGCCTGCGACGCGTCGAATCCGCGCTCGGCCTGCAGCAGGCCCGACGCCTGCGGATCGTTCGGGACGTTCGTGAGCCAGCGCTGCAACACCGCGATGGCCGCCTCGCGGTTGCCCATCTGCCGCAGGCTCGTGTACAGGCCGTAATACGCCTGAGCGTAGGTCGGGTCGAGCTGCACCGCCATTTCGAACTCACGGATCGCCTCGTCCATGCGCCGCTCCATCGCCAGCGTCGCGCCCCAGTAGTAGCGCGCCTCGGGGCTGCCCGGGAAGCGCTTCGCGAGCTGTTCGTAGAAGCCGAACGCCTTCGCCGTGTCCCCGGACTCCATGTAGAAGAGGCCGAGCGGCGTGTGGATCTCGGGGAAGTTCGGAAACATCCGGGTGATGCGCTCCATCTCGGAGATCGCCTTCGGCAGGTCGCCTGTGCGCCGGTAGTAAAGCGCCAGCTGCAGGTGCGCGGCCGCGTAGTTGCGCGACAGCGTCTCGGAGTTCTCGTCCTTGTACACGCGCGGGTCCCACGACCCGTCGGCCGTGAACAGCCCGCGGTAGAGGAAGGTCTTGTAGAGCGCCTTCGTGGTCGCCGCCACGTCGAGCCCGGCCATCGTCGAATCCGACTTCACCTCGTAGACCAGGCCCTGCAGCGAAAACAGGTTGTCGTAGCCGTAGTGCTCGGGAACCGTGACCGCGAAATAGGGCTGGCGCTTCCAGCTGCCGTCGGGATTGCGGTCCTCCTGCAGCAGGTGGTGGACCATGAACTCGTTGGTGTAGATGACGCGTCCCGTCTGCGGGTCGCGAATCGCCCCGAGCCCGAGCTGGTCGATGGTCGCGTCGTCGAGCACGACCGGGAGCTTCGGCGGCTCGTCGCGAAGCTGGCGGATGTACCAGTCGGTGTTGAGCAGGCTCAGGTTGACGATCCGCACGTCCTTGCGGAAGCCCTCGACCTGCTGGATGTACCAGAGCGGGAAGGTGTCGTTGTCGCCGTTGGTGAACATGAACGAGTTCGGCGCCAGCGGGGCGAGCATGTTGTACGCGTAGTCGCGGGCGATGTAGTTGCCCGAGCGGTCGTGCGTGAACCACATGTTGCGCATCAACTGGAACGGCATCGCCACCATCAGCGCGAGCGTGCCCCACGTCGCCCAGCGCCGCAGGCCACCGTCGGCGAAGGACTCGCGCACCCAGCCGATCAGCCACACCGCCCCGAGCCCGATCCACAGCGTGTAGGCGTGATAGCCGCTCTGGAAGAAGTAGTCGCGCTGGCGCACCTCGTGGTCGCTGAAGTTGAGGAACACGATCAGGCCGGCGGTGTTGAGCCCGAAGAACGCGAGATTGAACAGGAACCCGCGGCGCGGGTCGCGGCGCGCCTGCCACAGCGCCCCGGCGAGGCCGAGCAGCAACGGCACGATCGCGCCCGGCGGAAACAGCAGCCGCCGCGCGTAGTCGAGCCCGCCGAGCACGTCGCCGTTGGCGCGCGTCGCGCCGTAGTACTCGACCGCGTCCCAGTCGTCGCCGCCGAACAGCAGCCACTGGCGGCGGAAGTAGCGCCAGAACTCCTTGTTGAGCTGGATGTCGGCGATGCGCGAGAACGACGTCATGCCGCGGCGGTCGAAGACGCCGTCCCCGTCGGAGTCGGTCATGTTCATCTCGCCGTACTGCTTGCGTTCGAGCAGGTCGCGCAGCTTGTCCCAGGTCGCGGGCGCGCCCTCGTTGATCGCCGGATGCTGGGCCGCGCGGATCGGCAGGTAGAGGTGCGTCGAGTAGCCCGCCACCATCAGGAAGAGCGCGAGCAGGAGCACGCGGCCCTCGCGATGCCTGCGCGACATCCACAGCCACGGCACGACGAGCGACGCGACCGAGGCGAGCGCCGCGGCCGGGGTGAAGTTCGCGTCGGAGGCCGCGTAGCGGACCCCCCACAGTCCCGCGGCGGCGCTCAGCAGCACCAGCCAGCCGGGCAGCTTGCGCTGGAACCCGAACCAGACGATCTGGGCGATGCCCAGCACGAGCACCGCGCCCGCCATCTTCTCGAGGCCCGCCGGCACGCGCAGCAGCGAGAGGAACGGCATCGCGAACAGGATCGCGACCTTCCAGTCCACGAACGCGACCAGCACGATCAGCGGCGCGCCCATGACTCCGACCCCGAGGTGGAGGCCGACGGACAGCCACATCAGGTAGGTGGCGAGCAGCAGCGGGCCGACCGTGGGCCGGCGGTCGTGCGCCTCCCACCATCGCAGGCCGAGCCAGAAGACGAGGATCTGCGCCAGGCTCATGAGCTGGTAGACCTCGGCCTCGACCGAGTTCTCCCAGAAGCCGTCGCTGAAGGCGAGCATCAGCGCGCCGCACACCGCGCCGCCGATCGCCGCCCACTCCTGCCAGTCCTCGCGCGACTCGCCGAAGGCGCGGCGCGCGAGCCGCAGGATCGCGAGATAGCTGATGAACACCGCCAGCGCGCCGGCGACGGCCGAGAGCGCGTTGACCTGCTGCGCGGTCGTTCCCCACGGAAGCATCGTGAAGATGCGTCCGATCAGGACGTAGAACGGCGTGCCCGGCGGGTGCGGGATTCCGAGGATGCGCGATACGGCGATGAACTCGCCCGCGTCCCAGAAGGGCACCGTGGGCGTGAGCGTCTTGAAGTAGGCGAACAGCGTCGCGGCGAGCACGAACAGCCCCGCGATCGCCGGCACACGCGACTTCAGGTTCATTCGGGGAGCCTCCGGCTGCTCCGGGCTTCGGCACGGCGGTGCGGGATGCGCACGAGGAACACCACTCCTCCGATCAGGCTGACCGCGACGGCGACGAGGTAGGTCGTGAACTGCAACGAGAAGGCGCGACCCGGGGAAAGGCCGACCAGGCCGAACAACTGGATTCCCGCCGCTTCGCGCACACCGATGCCGTTCAACGAGATGGGCAGGGACACTATCACCGCGAGCAACGGCACGAAAAGGAAGAAGTAGGCGGCGGGCACGGCCAGCCCGAGCGCGCGGGCGGTCAGGACGTGCACGCCGACGCGCATGACCTGCACGATCAGCGCGACGATGAACAACTCCATGAAGAGTCGCCGCTGGTGCCGGAACCCCTGCAGCCGGTCGGCGAGCTCGTCCAGCGCGGGCTTGAGCCGGCCCAGCCCCAGGCCCGACAGCAGCCGCTCGACGGTGGCGAGCGACCGCGGATGAAAGATCGCCCACAGCAGCATCCCCGAGGCGACGAACACGAACAGCAGCCCGGCATAGACGACGCCGAGGTGAAAGTGGTCAATGGCCGGAAGGGTCGTCACGACCGCGAGCCCGGCGAGCGTGACGGTGCCGATCATGCGGTCGAGCAGCACGGTCGAGAACGAGGTCGCGCGCGAGCCGGTCGTGCGTGACGCGTCCATGACGCGCGCGAAGTCGCCGCCGACGTTCGCGGGCAGGAAGTTGTTGAAGAAAAGTCCGACGTGGTAGTAGGCGCACACCTTCCAGAAGGGCAGACCGATGCCCGCGCCGCGAAGCAGCCGGCTCCACTGGTAGGAGCCGAGCACGTTGCTCGCCAGCATCAGCCCGAACGCGACGGCCAGCCACTCGAGGCGCGCGTGCCGGATCGAGTCCACCTGCGACCAGTCGATCTTGCGGAACAGCCAGGCGAAGAGCCCGAGGGACAGCACGACCTTCGCGCCGAGCAGCAGGGCGGTTTTCGGCGACGGCCGGCCGGGCCCGCTCACGCGCCCTCCCCGGTGAGCGCGTCGAGCGACCGCCGCGCGCAGTCGTCCCAGCGGAATCCCGCGGCCCAGCGCACGCCCGCGTCCGCCAGCCGCGCGCGCAGGCCGGCGTCGCCGAGCACGCGTTCCAGCGCGCCGGCCAGCGCCGCGTCGTCGCCGTAGGGCACGAGCAGGCCGGTCTCGTCGCGTCGCACCGAGTCGCGCAGCCCCGGGCTGTCGGCGGCGACCACCGCGGTTCCGCACGCGCCCGCTTCGATCACCGTCAGGCCCCAGCCCTCCTTGGGGCTCGGCTGGATCAGCGCCCACGCCTCGCGCAGGCGGCGGACTTTTTCGGACGGCGGCAGGAAGCCGTGGAAGCGGACCGTTTCCGCGAGCCCCGCAGCCCGCGTCCGGCGCTCGAGATCCGCCTGCCACGGTCCGTCGCCGATCACGTCGAGGCGCAGGGAAGGGAACTTCGCGCGCACGCGCGGCAGCGCTCGCAGCACCCAGTCGAGGCCCTTGTAGCGTCGCAGGCGGCCGACGAACACCAGCGTCGGTTCGGCCGCCTTGGCGACCGAAGGGTCGGGGGTGTAGCGCTCGTGGTTCATGCCGCAGTGCACGACCGTCACGCGCCCGGCCGGCACGCCGCGCGCGACGAGGTCGTCGCGCGTGCTCTCGGAGATCGCCAGGAAGCGCGAGCCGCGGTAGGCGGCGGGAATCAGCCGCTCGAGCGCGACCACGTACGTGGCGATCGCGGCGTTCGCCTCCTGGAAGGCGGTGACGCCGAACAGGTGCGGCACGATCACCGCGACCGGGGCCTTCGTCCACTGCGCCGTGAAGCACGGCACCTTGTTGATGTCCTCGATCACCAACTCCGGCGTGCGCGCGCCGCCGAACTCGCGCGCCAGCACGCGCGGCACCGCGAGGTTGAAGCTCCACCAGTCGCCGCGCCGCACGATTCGCATGCCGCGGTGCTCGCCCTCGGGCGGCGCGCCGCGAAAGGCGCTCGCCAGCCAGGTGACGTCCCATCCGCGCCGCACCGCCTCGAGCAGGATCTCCTCGAGGTGCAGTTCGGCGCCGCCCGCCTCCGGGTGGGCGGGGTCGCGGAAGTTGACGGCCAGCAGGCGACGCGCAGCGCTCATCGCCGGCGCGCCACCGTGCCGATGACGTGGCAGGTCCACAGCGCCCAGCGCCGCCGGCGGAGCCTCGCGCGCACGGACTCCCAGCCGTTCGACCAGAAGGCCGGTCCGCGCGGATGCAGCGGCAGCCGCAGGCCGAGGCCGCGCTTCAGGACCTCGCGCACGACGCGGTAGCCGAGCCCCGGCACCATCCAGTCCCCGTAGGTGCGGACCACGTCCAGGCCGGTGGCCGCGCACAGGCGCTCGAGCTGAGCGGGAGTGAACTGCGTCTCCCAGCCCGCGAACCACCGGTTCGCGAGGATCAGCGCGTTCTTCATCAGCGTGTAGGCGTGGAAGGTCTGCGGAACGTCCACGATCATCCGCCCGCCTCGGGCCGTCACGCGCGCGTTCTCGCGCAGCAGCGGCATGGGATCGCGGAAGTGCTCGAGCAGGCCCTGGTGGAACGAGACGTCAATGGCGCCGTCCCGGAAGGGCATGCGCGTGGCGTCGGCCTGCACCAACAGGACCGGGACGCCCTGCGCGGCGGCCACCTGCCGCACCACCGCCAGCGAGGCGGGCGAGTAGTCCAGCACGACGCCGCGGGCCCCGAGCTTCGCGAGCGCGATCAGGTCGCGGCCGGAGCCGGCGCCGATCTCCATCACGACGCGGCCTTCGACCGGACCGTCGGCGAGCACCTCGCGCACGAGCCGCCCGCCCGTCGAGTACGTGTCGTGGATGTCGGCCTGGTGCCCCTTCCAGTAGGACTCCCAGTGGTCGAGGGTGGACTCGCGCGCCAAACGGTCCCGTCCTTTCCTATTCGCCCCACTGCAGGCGTTCGGCGAGGAACGCCGGCAGGCCGGCTTCGCGAATGCGCCGCATGGCGCCCGCCACGTCGTACTCCAGCCGCACGTGCTCGAACGTGAAGTGCACGTCGTCGTACACGAGGTAGCCGGCCCGCGGATCGCCGTCGCGAGGCTGCCCGACGCTCGGCACGTTGACGAGGTAGCGCCGTCCGGCGGTTCCCGCGACGCGCGCGTCGCGCGTGTAGCTGACGCGCGGTCCCGCGAGCTCGAACGTGCCCGGGTAGTGCGAGTGGCCGATGAAGCACACCGACTCGGCGCACGACTCCATCTCGTACGCGGCGTCGCCCGGCGAGAACACGTAGTGCCACTCCTCCGGTTCGGACGGCGACGCGTGCACGAGGCGCGTTCCCCGCCACTGGACCGTGAACGGCAGGCCGCGCAGGTAGGTCATGTGCTCGGGCGTCAGCGTCTCGGTCGTCCACACGGCGGCCCGCGCGGCTTCCGGATTGAAGTATCCGAGCTTGATGCGCCCGCACGCGGCCAGGTCGTGGTTGCCGGCGACCGCCGCCTCGATGCGCGGCAGCAGCCGGTCAATGCAGTCGTTGGGCGCCGCGCCGTAGCCGACGAAGTCGCCCAGGCAGGCGATCGCGTCGGGCCGCCGCTCGTCGAGGTCGGCGAGCACGGCGTCGAGCGCCTCGAGGTTGCCGTGGACGTCGGAGACCAGCGCGAGGCGCATCAGAACTCCTCCGGCCGCAGCACGCGCGCGGCGCGGTCGAGCACGCCGTTCACGAACCCGCCCGATTCGGCGCCGCCGTAACGGCGCGCGATCTCGATCGCCTCGTCGAGCACGACGCGCACGGGCGAGCCCGGCCGCGCGAACAGCTCGGCGACGGCGATGCGCAGAACCGCACGGTCGGTGGCCGCGAGCCGGTGCAGCGGCCAGTGCTCGGCGGCCGCGCGGAGGACGTCGTCCACCTCGGGCCCGCGCGAGTCGAGCAGCTTGATCAGGTCCTCGATGAGCTCGAGCTGGTCGTCGGTGAGCTCCTCCTGATCCCGGCGCAGCGACCAGGCGAACGGGTACGAATCGCCGGCCACGTCGGCCTGGAACGCGACGCGGAACGCCACCTCGCGCGCGCGCCGCCGCAGGCCCAGCGCCGGGCCGCTCATCGCGCGTCCCCCGGGCGGCGCAGCGCCGCCATCTGCACCGCGGCCAGCGCCACCTCGGCGCCGGTGTTTCCGTGCTCGCCGCCGCTGCGCGCCATCGCCTGTTCCGCGTCGTGGGCCGCGAGCACGCCGTTCAGGACCGGCACGCCCGTGTCGAGCGCGACGCGCATCAGGCCGCTGGCCGAGTTGTCGGCGACGAGCCGGAAATGCTCCGTCTCGCCGCGGATCACGCAGCCGAACGCCAGAACCGCGTCGAACCGGCCGCTCTCGGCGGCCCAGCGGGCCGCCAGCGGAAGCTCGAAGCTGCCGGGCGCCCAGCGCACCTCGAGGTCGGACTCGGCCGCGCCGCGGCGCACGAGCACCTCGAGCGCCCCGTCCACGAGCCGCGAGACGAAGGCTTCGTTCCAGCGGGCCGCGACGATGCAGAAGCGGTAGCCCGCGGCATCCGTCCCGGGCCGGACGTGGCGCACGCTCACGTCTCCCCCAGTCTCAGGTCGAGCAGGTGCCCGAGCTTGTCGCGCTTGGTGGCCAGGTAGCGGCGGTTGTGGCGGTTCGGCTTCACCGCGACCGGCACGCGGCGGACGATCTGGAGCCCGTAGGCCTCGAGCCCGACGATCTTGCGCGGATTGTTCGTCAGCAGTTCGATGCGCCGCACGCCCAGATCCACCAGGATCTGCGCGCCGATGCCGTAATCGCGCAGGTCGGCGGGAAATCCCAGCTGCAGGTTCGCCTCGACGGTGTCGAGCCCGCGCTCCTGCAGCGCGTAGGCGCGCAGCTTGTTCGCCAGGCCGATGCCCCGCCCCTCCTGGCGCAGGTAGAGCAGGACGCCCGAGCCGTGCCGGGCGATGGCGCGCAGCGCCGCGCGCAACTGCTCGCCGCAGTCGCAGCGCTGCGAGCCGAACACGTCCCCCGTCAGGCACTGCGAATGGACGCGGACGAGCGTGGCGCGCCCCGGCGTCGGCCGGCCCTTGACGAGCGCGACGTGGTGGTCGCCCTCGAGCACGCTTTCGTACAGGTGCAGCTGGAACTCGCCCTCCGGCGTCGGCAGCGTCACGTTCACGAGCCGGCGCACCAGGCGTTCGCGCTGGCGGCGCCACTCGATGAGGTCGCGGATCGTGAGGATGCCGAGCCCGTGCGTCTTCGCGAATCGGCGCAGCTCCGGCATGCGCATCATGCGCCCGTCGTCGGCGAGGATCTCGCACAGCGCGCCCACCGGGCGCAGGCCCGCGAGCCGGCACAGGTCCGGGACCGCTTCGGAATGCCCGGCGCGGCGCAACACCCCTCCGGGCACGGCGCGCAGCGGAAAGATGTGGCCCGGGCGCGTGAAGTCCCCGGCCTTCGCGCCCGGCCGGGCGAGCGTGCGCAGCGTGCGCGTCCGGTCGAAGGCGGAGACACCCGTCGTGGTCCCGACGCGCGCGTCCACCGACTCGGTGAACGGCGTGCCGAAGCGCGAGGTGTTGCTCACGACCTGCAGCTTGAGCTCGAGCCGGTCGGCGATTTCGGGCAGCATCGGCGCGCACAGGATGCCGCGTGCGTGCCGCACCGCGAAGTTGACCAGGGCGGGGCTGGCCTTCTGGGCTGCGAACACGAAGTCGCCTTCGTTCTCGCGGTCCTCGTCGTCCACGACGACAAGCCCGCGGCCCGCCTTGATGCGCGCGAGAGCCTCCTCGACGGTCAGCATCACGCCCTCTCCGCGCGCCCGGCGGCGGGCGGAGGAGGAGGCGGTTGCGCGGCGGGGGCGAACGGCGTTCATGACTCCCTCCCCTGCGTGCCGGCTCCCTCCAGCAACCTCGCCAGGTAGCGCGACAGCAGGTCAACTTCGAGATTCACCCGATGCCCGGGCCGGTACGCACCGGCCGAGGTGAGGGCGAGCGTGTGGGGAATGTAGGCGATTTCGCAGCCCGTGTCCGTGAGCGCCGCGACCGTCAGGCTCACGCCGTCCACGGCGAGCGAGCCCTTGCGCGCGACGAAGCGACGCAGCGGTGCGGGCACCGACAGGGTCACCCGCCGGCCGTCGCCCTCGGGGCGCACCTCGAGCACCTCGCCGACGCCGTCCACGTGCCCCTGAACGAGGTGGCCGCCGAGTCGCTGATCGAGCCGCAGCGATCGCTCGAGGTTGACCGCGTCGCCTTCGCTCCACCCGCCGAGGGTCGTGAGCCGCAGCGTCTCGGGCACCGCCTCGACCGCGTAGCGGCCCTCCGCCAGCTCGACCACCGTCAGGCAGCAGCCGGCGTGCGCGATGCTGTCGCCGACGGCGGCGTCCTCGCGCACGGCCCGCGCCTCGATCCACAGGCGCCGGGCTCCGGTGCGCGGCTCGATCGCCGCGACGCGGCCCTGCTCCTCGACGATGCCGGTGAACATCTACGCCTTCCCCCATTCCACGATCAACAGCGCGCCGTCGCCGGCCCGCTCGAGACGGGCCAGCCGTCCGCGCGGCGCCTTCGCGAGCGCACGTCCGGGCCCACCCAGCCACGACAGCCCTTCGCCCAGCAGCAGCGGCGCCGCGAACAGCGCGACGCGGTCCACCAGCCCGGCGCGCAGCCACGCCCCGCCCAGCGTCGCGCCCCCTTCGAGCAGGACCTCGTGGCGGCCCGCCGCGACGAGGCGCTCGGCGAGCGCCCCCGGCGAGACGCCCCCGCGGAGCACCGGCAATCGCCAGACGGTGACGCCGCGCTCCTCGAGGGCGCGAACGCGCGCCGCGCTCGCGCGCGACGAACAGGCCACGACGGTGCCGCGGGCCAGCGGCGGCGAGAACAGCCGCAGACGCGTCGGGAGCGAGAGGCGCGTGTCGCAGACGACGCGCAGCGGCTGGGCCGCTCCGGCGCCGATCCTCGCCGTCAGGCGCGGGTCGTCGGCGCGCGCCGTGCCGGCGCCGACGACGATCGCATCCGCCGCGGCGCGCAGCGCGTGACCCCGGCGGCGGGCTTGCGCGTCGGTGATCCAGCGCGAGCGGCCGAGCCGGTCGGTGATGCGGCCGTCCAGCGAGGCGGCCACCTTCCAGGTGACGCGCGGGCGGCCTTCGCCGTGCGCCATCCGGTAGCCCGCGAGCTGCTCGCGCGCCTCGGCCGCGCACAGGCCGGTCTCGACCGCGATGCCGCCGGCGCGCAGGCGGCGCAGCCCGCGGCCGTTGACGATCGCGTGCGGATCGCGAACGGCGACGACGCAGCGCGCGATCCCCGCCGACAGGATGGCCTCGGTGCACGGCGGGGTGCGCCCGTGATGCGCGCACGGCTCGAGCGTCACGTAAAGGGTCGCGCCCTGCGCGCGGCGCCCGGCCCGCGACAGCGCCTCGACCTCCGCGTGCGGCCCGCCGAGCGTGCCGTGCCAGCCCTGGCCCACGACCCGGCCGCGGCGCACCACGAGCGCGCCGACCACCGGGTTCGGGGCGGTGCGCCCGCGCCCGCGCTCCGCCAGCCGCAACGCGCGAAGCATGTACTGCCGGTCTTGTGGGCTGAACGACATCGAACTCCCGGACTGGACGAAAAAAAAACCCGCGGCGGGCGGCTGCGGGGTGACGGATTCCGAGGGCAACGCGGCATCGCGGCCGCCCGCGCGCGCGGGCGGTCCGGGAACGGACGCGATTCCCTCCTTCTTCCATCCCGACTCTGACGGTCGGCCCCGGAATCTCGCCGGGTCTGCGGGCGACAGGCGACGTCGTCCGCTCGCGGGCTCTACCGCCGGTGGGGACTTCCGCCCCGCCCCGAAGGAGAAAAGCGGCAGGGAGCATAGCGGGGTGCCGCCGACGGGGTCAAAGCCTCCGGCGCGCGCTTCTAGAAGTGCACGGTGAGCCGCGCGGTGAGCAGGGTCCACGTGCACTGCTCGACCGGAATGACGCGCAGGCCCAGCTCGGCTCCAACCGCGACGATCGTCTGCCGGCGCGGCAGGAAGGCCGCCTCGAGGGCGAACTCCGGCTTCACCTCGCCGACCGGCAGGTCGCGAAACAGCGCTCCGCCTCCCGCCACGGACAGTTCGGCCCGCGCGCTCGCCAGGCCGGGGCCGATCGATACGCGCGTGACCGGTCCGCGGGGCGGCAGGTAGGTCGCCAGCAGAGCGACGTCGAACAGGCTGTAATCCAGCGCGGCGGTCACGCTGCCGCGGGTCACGGTGCTCGAGCCCAGAAGGTTGAAGGCCGCGGTCGCGCCGACCCGCCAGCGCGGCGCGACCGGGTATTCGAGTCCGCCGGCCGCCGAGATCGAACCGGCGGGCGCGAGCGAATCGGACCAGACCCGGCCGTAGCCGACCGACAGGTGTCCCTTCCACGCGTCGAGGCGCATGCCCGCGGCCGCCGGCTCAGCCGCGCACGCGGCCGCCAGCGTCAGGGCCAGCAAGCCGGCCGCGCGCACGATCCATCGGTTCATGCCCCGGACCCTCCTTCGCTGCGAGTTCTACCCCACGGCCTCAGGCGTTGTGCCGGATTTCGAGGCAGTCGCCGTCCTGCACCCCGTAGTCACGACCCTCCAGGCGCAGCACCCCCTTCTCGCGCGCCTTCGCGTACCCGCCGAGCTCGACGAGCCGGTCGTAGGCGACGACCTCGGCGCGGATGAAACCGCGGGCGAGGTCGGAGTGGATCTCGCCCGCGGCGTCCACCGCGGTGTCGCCGCGCCGGATCTCCCAGGCGCGCACCTCGTCGGGCCCGACGGTGAAGAACGAGATCAGGCCGAGCAGTTCGTGGCAGGCGCGGATGACGAGCGAAAGCCCGTCCTCGCGCACGCCGAGCTCCTCGCGGAAGGCGGCCCGCTCCTCGGCGGGCAGCGCGACGATCTCGCGCTCGGTGTGCGCGCGCAGCGCGACACCGATCGCCCCGCGGCCGAGGGCCGGCGGCGTGCGCGTCGAGTCGTCGTCCTGGTTGAGCACCACGACCAGCGGCTTGAGCGTCAGGAATTGGAAGCCGCGCAGCAGGCGGAACTCCTCGGGGGTGAAATCCACCTCGCGCAGCGGCGTCTCGGCCTCGAGCGCCTGCCGGCAGCGGCGCAGCGCCTCGCCCTCGGCGGCTGCCTCCTTCCGGCCGATCCTCATTTCCTTCTCGATGCGGTCCAGCCGCGTCTCGACGATCGCGAGGTCGTTCAGGACGAGTTCCGCCTCGAGCTCGCGAAGGTCGCGTGCCGCGTCCACGCCGCCCGCCGCCGGCACGGCCGCGTTCTCGAAGTCGCGCACGACCGCGACCAGCGCGTCGCACTGACGCACGCCGGCGAACAGGTCGGCGCCCTTGCCCGGCTTTCCCTTGCCCGCGGAGGCGCTGTCCACGAACTGGATCTGCGCGTACGTCGTCTTCTTCGGCTGGAACATCCCGCTCAGGCGGTCCACGCGCGCGTCGGGCACCTTGAGCACCCCGACGCGGTCCTTCGCCGAGACGCCCGGAGCCGGCGCGGCCCCGGCGCCCTGCATGAGGATCTCGAACAGGGTCGTCTTGCCCGACTGAGGCAGCCCGAGGATGCCGACTCGCTTCATGGTCTCGATCGCGGAAGGAAGGTGGAGTGACGCCATCAGCGAAACGCCCGCGGAGTCACTCCGCGGGCGGGACGGAAATCGGGCGCAACCCTACGGGCGCCCCGGAACGGCGTCAATCCGACGTGAGGCGGTCACGCTCGCGGTAGGCGCTCGCGAGCGCCGCTCGAATCCGGTCGCTCAGGTGAATCGGAACCCCCACGGGGTCGTCCACGCGGTAGAGCTGGATGGTGGTGCGGATGGTGTCCACCTCGAGATGGCAGTGGCGGCAACCGTTCAGGTGAGTCTCGATCTCCGCCCGCAACTCGGCGGCGAGTTCCTCTTCGAGAAATACGGACAGCTGGTCCAGCACTTCCTGGCAGTTCAGCTTCCTCACGACGCCGCACCCCGGGCCGGCACCGTTTCCGTCCGTCTCATGTCGCTCCTCCGCGCCCGCCCCGTGCACGTCGCGACGCTCGCCCGACCTGTCACGGAACGCACACTTCGATGCGGGGGACGTGTGGCGGTTTTCGTGAAGTTCTGCGTGGCCGCATCCGGCGCGACGACGCCCGGCCCCGCGGTGCGCGGCTTCCAGCGGATGCGGCCGAGCCTTGCCGCCCGCCTTTCCCGGTCCGGCGCCCACCGACGAAACCCAATACCGCCCATCACGTTGTCCGGATAACTGAAGGTGCTTTCGAGATGGTGACCCGTGCTGGGATCGAACCAGCGACACCCTGATTAAAAGTCAGGTGCTCTACCGACTGAGCTAACGGGTCAATTGATTTCGGCGCGGGCCGCGAGCCGCGAGTGAACGCCGTGATCACGTGGCGAATCACCAGCGTGGGGCTCGGGGGGCTTTGGGGCTTCATCGCCTTCGGGAAGCGACCGGGGTCCGGGCGGGCCCCGGCGCTTCGTTCGACCGGCGGCTACTTGCCGTCCTTGTCGCGCTTCTTCAGATACTCGACCACCTGCTTCGCTTCCGACTCCGTCAGGCCCTGATTGGTCATCTGCAGCTTGTAGACCTTGAAGAGCGAGTCCGCGATCGGGTCGGTCTTGACCATCACGTCCGGGTGCAGAATCTGGTGCTCCATCCAGACCGCGGTGCGCTGCCGGGTCACGTCCTTCAGGTCCGGCCCGGTGAGCTTCTTCCCCCAACCGTGGCAGGCGGTGCAACCCTTCTTCGTGAAGAGCTTCTCCCCCGCCGCGGCCGCCGCGGCGTCCACCGGGGAGTCGGCCGCCCGCGGGCCATCGTCATACAGCGACTTCGCAAGCACCTTGCTCGCGGCGGGAGCGGGCGCCGCGGGCGCCGGGCTGGCCGAAGTGGAGGCTCCCTGGTCCTCGGCCTTGCCACCGCAGCCGGCGAGCACAACGAGGGCGGACGCCAGAAGCACGACAACTCGTCGGTTCATGGATTGGATCCTTTCAGTGCCCTTGAGGGGCGGGTGGTTCTGGAGACGCACGCATGAGCGTGTCGAGGCCGGCCGTCAACGCCGCGGTCTCCGCGCGCGAGAGCGCGCGGGCGGCCACGTCGATGACGACGGACTCCTCGCGCGAGTCGTTATATCGGCTCGTCCCGGGGGAAGCAAACCCGCCCTGTGCGCCCCTGTCCGGCGGCACGGGCCACCGGCCCGGGCGGGCGCCGGCTACCAGTCGCGGCGGCGGAAGACGCGCTGCGCCAACGCGAGCGGCACGGCCACCTGCACGAGCATCGCGAGCAGCACGGCGATGATGCCCGGCACGGTGCCCAGCGTCCGCACGAGCGTGGCCGCGGTCGGACCAAAGAGCGCGCCCCGGCCCACGGCCATCGTCACGAGCACGCGCGCCAGATCCACCGGGTTGAGCAGCAGCGCGGGCAGCAGGATCGCCTGCAGACCGACGCCGCGAAAGGTCGTCGTCGCGCCCAGCACCGCGAGGTCGTAGGCCACGACCATCAGCAACCAGAGCGCGAGCGCCGCGCCGGTCGCCCGCAGGCGATCGGGCCAGAGCGAAGCGATCGCGAGCGCGGACGCCACGCTCAGCACGGCGAGTCCCAGCGAGACCCCGCACAGGACCGCGAAGCCGCCGAGCTGGTCGGGTCCGGCGTTGAGAGCCACGACCAGGCCTCCTCCCCCGAGCCCCAGCAGCTGGGCGACCGAAACGGCGGCGGAGACGCCGACGAACTTGCCGGCCAGCACTTCGGTGCGCGACACCGGCTGAGCCAGGAGCAGCGAGAGGGATTCGGCGCCACCGGTCACGCTCGTCACGCCGAGCATCAGGCCGACCAGCGGCACGACGAAGAGCACGAGGTTGAGCAGGGACAGGGTCACCCGCGCGAAGCCCGTGAAACCCACTTCGCCACTCTGCGCGAGGCCGAAGAACGACAGTCCGAGCACGAGCAGCGCGAACAGCGCGGCGAAGCCGAACAGCCACTTGCTCTCGAGAGCGCGCCGGTATTCCTCCCGCGCGACGACGAACGCGCGGAGGGCTCGAAACCGGGCGGGTGCGGGCATCAGCGGTGTCCCTCGGCGAGGTGGGAGCCGGCGACGTGCAGCTGCGCCGCCGGACGACCGTCGAGCATCCACGCGAAGTCCTCGCCGGGCAGGTCGAGCAGCAGCGTGTCGGTCCGCGCCTCCCCGGGCGCCAGCGACCGTGGGGCGAACGCGTGCTCGTAGCCCGAGAGCGCGAGATGCGCGGCGGCGACACCCCGGTTGATGACGGTGATCGCGAGCCGGTGCCCCAGCACGGCGCTGATGCGCGGCGGGTGTGCCTCGTCGCCGGCCACGACCAGCGTGTCGGCCTCGACGGGCGGCGGCGGCGGTGGCGATTCCGGCGCTGCGGCACGACGCGGCAGGCGGCCGGCGATCGTGAATGCGGCCGCCCCGGCGAACACGAGCAGCACCAGCGCGAGCCAGCGGCGCGTCACGCCCGGACCCCGTCGCGCTCGCGCACCGCGGCCAGAAAGACCTCTTCCAGCGTAGGGCGCTGCGTTTCGACCGAGTTCATCCCCACGCCCGCGGCACGCAGAGCCTCGAGCGCCTCGAGGAACCGGCCTTCACGCGCCTCGACCGCGATGGAGGCGCCGACGACGACGACCCGGTCGAGCCCGCGCGACTCGAGCACCGCGAGCGCTCGCGCGGGGGGGTCGTCGAGCCCGATCACCAGCCGCGTCGCTCCGACCTGCCGGGCGCGCAGGTCCGACATGCTTTCCAACGCGGCGGCGCGTCCTCCGACCAGGATGAGCACGCGGTCGGAGACCCTTTCGACCTCGTCGAGCAGGTGCGAGCACAGCAGAATCGTCCTGCCCTGCGCCTTCAGTTCGAGGACGAGCGAGCGGAACTCCCACGTCGCCTGAGGATCGAGGCTTGCGGTCGGCTCATCGAGCACGAGCAGCGACGGGTCGCCGAGCAGCGCCTGCGCGAGCGAAAGCCGCTGCGCGTAGCCACCCGAAAGCTCGGTCGCCCGGCGCCCGGCGTGCGAGCCGAGCCCCACGCGCTCGATCGCCGCCCCCACCGCATCCGCACCCAGTCCGCGCAGTTCGGCGAAGAAGGTCAGCACCTCGGACGCCGTCCGGCCGGGGGCGAACTCGACGCGCTGCGGCACCCAGCCGATCGACGCGCGCGCGCGCGGATCGTGGGGCGGGAGCCGGTCCGGTCCGATCTCGATGCTGCCCGAGTCCGGGCGCACGAGTCCGAGCAGGCACTTGAGCGTCGTCGTCTTGCCCGCACCGTTCGGTCCGATGAGCGCGAAGGTCTCGCCCTCCCGGATCTCGAACGACAGGCCGTCCACCGCCCGCACGGCGCCCCAGCGCTTGTGGAGTCCCTCGACCCGGATCATGCGCGCCACGCCCCGCTCGAAGCGAGTGCCGCCGCTCCAATGGCGGCAAGGGTCCCGAAGGCGATCATCCCGGCCCAGTTCCTATTTCCGCGTCGCGGCGCATCCTCGCCACCGGGCAGCGCCGGGGTCGAGTCGGGAGCCAGAGGCACGGGCCGCACTCGCGGGAATCGATCCACGGCCTCGCTCGGCCGCAGCGCCGGGAACACCTGCTCCGCGACGCCCAGCGCCGCGACCGCGGGGCTGTGCGCGAGCAGCGTGAGATCGGGCGACCGCTTCGACAGGAACGCGAACGCCCCGACCGGCGCGTACTCGGTGTCGCCCGCGCCGTCGTCGTCGAGGTCGTAGGCCGCGTGGGCACTCCACCAGTTGCCCATGCGGCCGTCGTCGAAGCGGTTGTCGGTGCGGCGCATGTCGAGCGCGACCGGGTAGTCGTTCTGCACGAAGTCGTTCGCGGTGAAGACGTTCTTCGCGCACGAGGCGAACATCAACACGCCCCAGCCGTTGTCCTGGACGAGGTTCCCGCGGAACTGGTTGCGGTTCGAGCCGTCGAGGAACACGCCGACGGTGTTCTCCGCGATCCGGTTCTCTTCGAAGCGGCCGTCGGAGCAGTCGCGAAGCAGGAGCCCGTACGTGCGGGGACCCTGATTGCGGACGAACGCGTTGCGCTCGATCACCAGGTGGTTCGAGAACATGAGCGCGCAGCCCGCGATGTTTCGAGTGAACCGGTTGCGCGCCAATCGGCCATTCTGACAGTACATCGAGTGAAAACCGTAGCGCCCGCTGTCGTAGAGCAGGTTGTCCTCGATCGTCGCGCCGTGCGCGAACGACAGGTAGAGGGCGTCCATGAAGCGGTCGACGCGACACTCGCGCACGACGGCCCGAGCGCAGTACCACAGATGCACACCGTTGCCTTCGCCGCGCCCGGCGCGCGGCCGGCAACGACCCGTGAGGTCCACCTGCTCGATCCGCAGGTCGTCGGCCCGTTCGCCGTAGACGCCGTAGAGCACGTCGGTGAGCACGAGTCGCGAGAGGCGGACGTGCGCGCCGAGCAGGACCCGCACGCCGGCGTCGACGTCCATGACCGAGCGCCCGCTGCCCCGGAGGACGAGATCCTCCACGACGGCGCCCGAGACGCCGACGGTGAGCACCGACCCCCTTCCTCCGCCGTCCACCACCGCGCCCGCCTCCCCCCGCAGCACGATCGCCTTCGCGACGACGAGCGGGCCCGAGTGCACGCCGCGCGCGAGCACGATGGTGTCGCCGGGCGCGGCGGCCGCGAGGGCGTCCGCGGCCCGGCCGGGCGGCACGAGGGTCTCGCGCGCTCCGGCCGCGGATGCCGCCGCGAGCAGGAGAAGCGCCGCCAGCCCTCCGGCGCGCAGGGTCATTGCCGCCTGCTGGAACGCCCCGCCGAGCGCGCGGCCCGGCGTTCGAACCAGACGGTCAGCGGCCCGAGCAGCCAGGCGATCCCGAGCAGCACGGTGCCGGGTCCGGGCATGCTGAGGACCTTGAAGTTCGCCATCCGGTTGTAGCCGATGAACGGCGGCGTGAACGCTTCGAGCTTGATCGCGGCACGCGGGTCGAGCTCGTGGCCGTACTTGTACAGCCAGGTGGCGTAGTCCTTGAACATCACGACCGCGAAGGCGGTGAACGCGAGCCAGCCGAGCACCGCGAGCCAGCGGCGGTTGAAGAGTCCGGCCAGCAGCGCCAGCACGCCGAAGCCCGTCAGTGCCTGCGGCAGGAAGCGGAACTCCCGGAAGTCCTCGTTGCGGAGCGCCTTCATGCCCACGTAGTGGTTCAGCGTGTTGATCTTGTCGACGTCACCGCGAATCTCGTTGGTGTAGATCCGCAGGGTCAGCCCTTCGCGGTACTGCGGAGCCCACATCCGCATCTCCCAGATATGCAGCACCGGAAAGAAGAAGACCGGCAGGAGCACGAGCGCCGCGAGGAAGATGTAGCGGCGCTCCGTGGGCCGGAACTTGCCGGTCAGGTACTCGTTCACGATTCGACTCCCAAGCATTCCCACGGCGGCCGGGGGACGGTCCCCCGGCCGCGCGCGGGTTTCGACTACTTCCGTCCCAGCTCGGCCGCGATCTGCGCGGTCTTCGCCGGGTCGGGCCGCTGCACGCTCGCGATGGAGGAGCCGCGCGGACGCACCTCGATGAGCCCCTGCATCTCCTGGTGGAGCGCGCTGCAGAAGTTCGAGCAGTAGAACGGGACGATCCCCGGCTTCTCGGCCTTCCAGTGCATGGTCTTCGTCTCGCCCGGCTCGACCTGCATGTTGCAGTTCGACCAGAGGATGCCGAAGCCGTGGGCGATGTCGTCGTCCTGCTCGAGGTTGGTGACGTGGAAGTACACGTCGTCGCCCTCGTTCGCCACGACGATGTCGGGGGTGAAGTGCGTGCGCACCGCGAGCATGTACACGTCCACGCGATTGCCCTTGCGCTCGATGCGCGCGTCCTCGGCGCGCTTGATGGCGTCCGGATGACTGTTCTTCTCGAGCGGATAGATGGTGAAGGGCTTGAGCTTCTCGGCCCGGATCATCTGCGCGTAGTGCGGCTCGAGATAGGTCGGGAAGTCGTAGAGCAACTCCATCTTCGGCCCGCGCAGGTCAATGAGCTGGGCCGCCTCGGGATGCGTCGGGCCGACGCTCAGATAGCGGTCCTTCGACAGCTTGTCGAGCGCCACGACGTACTCGCCGGTGGGGTTGCGCGTGTCGCCTTCGGAGGCCATCAGATGGCCGATCGAGTAGTACAC
Organism: Candidatus Eisenbacteria bacterium; assembly: GCA_020847735.1. Lineage (NCBI taxonomy): Bacteria > Candidatus Eiseniibacteriota > Candidatus Eiseniibacteriota bacterium. The sequence continues at coordinate 52,339 of JADLBL010000024.1, read as the reverse complement.
GTCGATTTTGTCCGTCACGTCCCACGGCGGACCGACCTTCCACTTCGCGATCTGCGAATCGAGGAACAGCGACGTGTACGCGTTGCCCTTGTCGTCGAACTGCGTGTGCAGCGGACCGAGCCCGACCGGAACCTTCGCCTCGAGGCAGTCGTCGAACTCGAGGACGGGCACGCCCATGCGCTCGCCGTCGAACTCCTTCTTCTCGATCGCCTTCATCATCTTCGCGAAGCTGTAGACGCTGACCTCCGCCTGCAGCTTGCCCGAGCAGCAGACGTACTCGCCGGTCGGATTCACGTCCACGCCGTGCGGACTCTTGGGCACCGGCACCAGGTAGACGATGCCCGGCACCTTCGCCGGGTCGAGCACGGGCGCGCCGTTGATCGTCGTCGCCTTGCCCTCGTCCACGGCCTTCTGCGCCGCGCGCCAGTCCACGGCGGCGAAGAAGTCCATCTCGTTCTGCGAAGCCTTGATCTCGAGCGAGTCGTACGCCATCTCGCTGTTGTAGCAGGTGAAGAAGGCCCAGCCGTGGCTCGGCCCCTTGCCGGCGTCCGCGAGATCCCAGTCGAACGGCGGCATGAGGATCTCGAAGCCCATGGACATCGTGCCGTCCTTCGGATCCACCTTGATCCCGGCGATGATGCCCCGGAAGTCCTTGCCGTAGTCCTGCACTCGGGCCGGGCGGTTCGGCACCGGAACCGAGAAGCGCGATGCCGCGAACACGTACTCGGTGTTCGGGGTCGGGAACGGACAGGCGTGGGCGGCCGAGAGGTTGGGGATCGGACCGTAGATCTGCTTCGTCTTGAAGTCGCCGAGGTCGATCCGGGCGATCCGGGCGCTGACCATGTCGTTGATGAACAGCCAGCGGCCGTCGTAGTTGCCGTCGGTTTCCGACAGCCCGGGGTGATGCGCGTCGCCCCATGTCCGCCCGCCGAGCATCGCCTTCGACTCCTCGTCGTATCCGTAGCCCACCGCGGGCTCGGGAGTGAAGACGGGAATGGTCGTGATGTGCCGGCACGACGGCATTCCATAGACGTAGACGTTGCCGTGATGCCCGCCGGAGAGGAATGCGTAGTACGCGTCGTGCTCACCGGGCTTCACGTAGGTCCTGCGGGCGGCGTCGCCGGAGGCGCCGCCCCCGCGGTTCGCCGCCATGCAACCCGCGGTCGCCGCGAGAATGCTCGCGACCGCCAGCGCCAGCTTCCAACGTTGCTTCATGGCCTCCCCCCTTGTCGGGATCCGGCAGGAGCCGGGGCCCGGACGGGCCCAGGCCTTCCCTGTCGGCCGGGAACTACTTGCCGTCCTTGTCGCGCTTCTTCAGGTACTCGACCACCTGCTTCGCTTCCGTTTCGGTCAGCCCCTGCTTGGGCATCTGCAGCGCGAATTGCGCGAACAGCGCGCGCGCGATGGGGTCCGTCTTGACCATCACGTCGGGGTGCAGAATCTGATTCTCCATCCAGGTGGCGGTGCGCTGCTTCGTCACGTCCTTGAGATCCGGCCCGGTCAGCTTCCTGCCCCATGCGTGGCAGGCCGTGCAGCCCTTGGTCGAGAAGAGCTTCTCTCCGGCGGCGGCCGCGGCGGCGTCCACCGGCGAGTCGGCCGCCCGCGGGCCGTCGTCGTAGAGCGACTTCGCGAGCAGCTTGCCCGCGGCGGGCGCCGGGCTGGCCGAGGCGGAGGAGGAACCCTGGTCCTCGGCCTTGCCGCCGCAGCCGGCGAGCACGACGAGGGCGGAAACAAGCAGGCAGGTTGCGTACCGGTTCATGAATGGAATCCTTTCAGTGTCCCTGCGGGGCACGTGAGTCCGGAGGTTCACGCATGAGCGTGTCGAGGCCGACCGTCAACGCCGCGATCTCCGCGCGCGAGAGCACGCGGGCGGCCACGTCGAAGACGACCGACTCCTCCCGGTGGATGTGGAGTCGGAGCAGGTCGGAGAGATCCCGGACGAGCACCTCGACCTGTTCGTCGCGGGCGCGTTCCCGGGGTCGGGAAAGTTGTTCGGCGAGCGCGGACAGCATCGCCCGCAACTCCGCGTGATCGGCCAGCAGCGGATCGATCGTGCTCGCCGCCCCCGGAAAGGCCGCGCGCAGCGCGGGGTAGAGCACCGAGTCCTCGGCCGCCATGTGCGTGGCGAACTGCCGCTCGAGGTGCGCGACCAGTTCGTTCAGCAGCCCGTCGTCGAGCGGGACCCGGCCCGAGCGGAACTCCGTCTCGAGCCGCGCGAGGCGCCCCAGCACGCGATCATGGTCTCGACGAAAGACCGCGAACGGGTCGTCGGAGCAGCGATCGTCCGGTCTCATGCGGACAACATCGCCCGTCCGCGCCACTGCGCGTATGACGCCCGTCATGCCGGCCGTGGATTCTCCGGTTCGGCGGCTCCGGGACGGGCCTGCACCGCGGCGGGCGGTTGCGCCGCCGGACGGGCGTGGGCGATGCTGCGCGAGCGAGAGCCCGGACCGGGTCCCGGGGGCCGAAGTCCGCTCCACGGCTCCACCTGGCGGACCGATCCGGGAGCCACAGTCCGGTCGTCACCCGAAACCACCCACTCCTGCACGCCAGGCACCGGCCGCGGGCCCGCCCTCCCGCTCAGCCGCTTCCGGAGAATCTCCTTGTCCGACCCGCGCATGGAGCGCATTCAAGCGGCCGTTCGCTCGCAGCCGATGTTTCGCGGCCTGCCGTCGGAGGACCAGCAGCGGATCGAGACGATGGCGACCCTGCGCGACCTGCACAAGGGCGACGTGCTGTGGACCGCGGGAGATCCGGCCGAGACCCTGACGCTGATCGTGAGCGGCCGCGTCAAGGTCGTGCGCCACGGAACCGGCGGAGACGTCATCCTCGAGATCTTCGGCCGCGGTGAGTCCGTCGGGGCGGTCGCGGTCTACAACCGCATGCCCTACCCGGCATCGGCGATCGTCATGGAGCCGACGGCGATCCTGTGCGTGCCCGCCGCGCACTGGTTCGATCTGCTCGAGCGTCACCCCGACCTGTCGCGCCGCCTGATCCTCCATCTCACCCGTCTCAACATGATGCTGGCGCGAAAGGTCGAGGAAATGCGCGGGCAGCGCGTCGAGGTGCGCATCGCGCAACTCTTCCTCGGGCTTGCCGAGCGTTCCGGCAGGGCGACCGCGGCGGGCACCGAGATCCCGGTGCCGCTCTCGCGCCAGGAGGTGGCCGAACTGGTCGGCACCACCGTCGAGTCGGCGATCCGCACGCTTTCGCGCTGGAACCGCGAGGGAGTGCTCGTCACCGGCGAGCGGCGGTTCCTGGTGCCGTCCCTGGAGCGACTCCGCTCGATCGCCGAAGGCCGCGGCGAGGAGTAACCCGCCCCGGCCGGCGCCGCGGCACGCAGCCGGGCGGGCCGAACGCGCCTGCTCAGCCGCGGGAGACTTCGGCCTCGCGGGCGGCGCCGACGGAGACGCTCGAGATCGGCACGCCGACCTCCGCCTCGATCGCTTCGAGGTAGGCGCGAGCCGCGGCCGGCAGGTCGGCCCAGCGACGGGCCGATTCGGTGCTGCGCTTCCAGCCCGCGAAACGCTTCCAGACCGGCCGGCAGCCGGCCAGCGTGCGCGCCGAGGCCGGATACTCCGCGAGTTCGCGCCCCTCGCACTCGTAGGCCGTGGCGACGAGGATCTCGTCGAAGTGGTCGAGAACGTCGAGCTTGGTCACGACGAGCGAGGTGAGGCCGTTGATCCGCGCCGCGTAGCGCAGCGCCGGCAGGTCGAGCCAGCCGCATCGGCGGGGCCTGCCGGTCGTGGCGCCGTACTCCTCGCCCGCCTCCCGCAGGCGGGCGGCTTCCTCCGCGGGCATCTCGCTCGGGAACGGACCCAGTCCGACGCGCGTCGCGTAGGCCTTGCTCACGCCCACGACCTCGTCCACCGCGGTCGGCCCGAGCCCGACGCCGAGCGGGGCGCCGGCGGCGCTCGCGGACGACGAGGTCACGTACGGGTAGGTGCCGTGGTCCACGTCGAGCAGCGTGCCCTGCGCTCCCTCGAGCAGTACGCGCCGGCCGGCGCGAAGCGCCGCGTGCAGCTCGGCCGGGACGTCGCAGACCAGCGGCTCCAGCCACGCGGCGACCTCCCGAAGGCCGTCGTGCAGCGCCGCGCCGCTCATCGCGGAAAGTTCGGTCGCGGCCTCCGGGAACTCACGGCGAAGCCGCGCGAGGTTGCCGTCCACCCGGCCGACGAACGTCGCGCGGTCGTACAGGTCGGCGACCCGCAGGCCGGTCCGCCCCGCCTTGTCGCGATAGGCGAAGCCGATACCGCGGCCGGTGGTCCCGATCGCTCCCGGCCCCTGCTCGGCCACCGCTTCGGCGGCGCGATGGTAGGGCAGGATGAGGTGCGCCGAGCCCGAGACGCCGAGCTGCGCGCGCGCCGGAATACCGAGCGACTCGAGCCGGGTCACTTCCTCGAACAGCCGGTCCGGGTCGATCACGACGCCGTTGCCGATCAGGCAGCGCCGGCCCGGGTTGAGGATGCCCGAGGGGACCAGGTGCAGCACCAGCGTCTCGCCGTGATGGATGACGCTGTGCCCCGCGTTGGGGCCGCCCTGGTAGCGGGCCACGATGTCCGCGCGGGCGCTCAGCGCATCGACGATCTTGCCCTTGCCTTCGTCGCCCCACTGGGCGCCCACCACCACCGTGCACGGCATCGAGACCCTCCCGGAGTCCGGAGCGACGCGGCAAGGTAGCGGAGCGTGGGTGGGGTGTCCAACGCGGGACGCGCGCTCAGCGCTCCTCGACGCCGGGCACGACGACCGGATTGCCCCGAAGCTCGAGCACGCTCGAGAGGAAACCGGCCGCGATCAGCTGGACGCCGACGACCAGAGCGGTCGCGCTCGGCACGATGACGCGCATCATGACGGCGATGTCGAGATCGCCGAAGGCACGCCGGGCCCAGACGTAGGCCGAAACCGCGACCCCCGCGAGTCCCAATACGACCAGCACTCCCCCGAGCAGGACCGCCCGTTCCAGCGACTTCGCCTTCAGGAAGCGCTCGAATCGCTCGCTCGACGGCAGCACGCCCTGCGCGGTCGCGTGCTGGTTCGCGAGCAGGAACGACAGCACGGTCTGGCTGCCGATGGTGATCAACGCTCCGGCCAGGATCAGCGAGTGGACGTCCAGGCGGACACCGAGAACGCGCACCGGGTGCCAGACGATCAGGCTCATGAGCAGTCCGCCGAGGATGAGCAACGCCAGTCCGGGGTAGAGGAACAGCCAGCGGGGACTGTACAGCAGCATGAAACGCAGCTGCCGCCAGCCGTCATGAAACGTGCGCAGGTGCGGGCGGCGGCTGCGTCCGTCCGGGCGAAGGATCGTCGGGACCTCCGTGATGCGCAGTCCCTCGAGGCTGGCTTTCGCGACCATTTCGATCGCGAACTCCATGCCCATCGAACTGAGGCCCAGCCCCAGGACCGCGTCCCGTCGGCAGCCGCGGATGCCGCAGTTGACGTCGCCGATGGGCGCGGCGAAGAACGTGCGTCCGAGCAGCGTCATCATCGGATTGCCGGGAAAACGATGAAGCGGCGGCATGGCTCCCGGACGGATGCCGCCACGGAAGCGGTTGCCCATCACCAGGTCGAAACCCTCGCGAAGCTTCGCGACGAACGCCGGCAGGCTCGACACGTCGTAGCTCCCGTCGGAGTCCGCGAGCACGACGAACCGGCCGCGCGCGGCCATGAGCCCGGCGGTCAGCCCGGTGCCGTAACCACGCCGCGGCACGTCCGGAAACCAGTCCACCACGTGGATCACGCGCGCCCCCGCGGCCCTCGCCAGTTCCGGCGAGCCATCCGTGCTGCCGTTGTCGGCGACCAGCACCTCTCCTTCGAGGCCGTGCTCGGCGAACTGCCGCGTCACTTCGCCGATACAGGCCGCCACCGTCTCCGCCTCGTTCAGGCATGGAAATAGGAACGTGAGTTCGAGGTCGGAGGGCTGAATGGGGGGGGCGGAGGCCGTGCGCATGCCGCACCATGATGGCCGGTGCTTCGCGGGAGCGTCAAGAGTTGCAGATTGCACGATCGCCCCGCCCGGCCACGGCGCGCCGGGTCGAGCGCGGCGACAGGACCATTCCCCACGCTTGCGCGATGAGGGTAGAATCTTCGGCGGTCCCTGACCCGGAGCGTCCATGAAGACGGTGATTCTCGCGGGCGGCCTCGGCACCCGTTTCGCGGAAGAAACGGACATCCTGCCCAAGCCGATGATCGAGATCGGCGGCCGCCCGATCCTGTGGCACATCATGAAGATCTACGCCCACTTCGGGCACAGCGAGTTCGTCGTCGCGCTCGGCTACCGCGGCGACGTGATCAAGCGCTGGTTCCTCGATCACGCGCGCCTCGAGAGCGATTTCCGGATCGACCTGTCCCGCGGACAGGTCACCGAGTACTCGGCGACCCGCGACGACTTCACCGTCCACCTGATGGACACGGGCCCCGAGACGATGACCGGAGGTCGTTTGCTGCGGCTCGCGCCGCTGCTGCGCGACGGCACGTTCATGATGACCTATGGGGACGGCGTCTCGGGCCTCGACATCCGCCGCCTGCTCGAGTTTCACCGGCGGCACGGCAAGCTCGCCACGCTCACAGCGGTGCGGCCGCCGGCCCGTTTCGGGCGGCTCGAGTTCGAGGGTGACGCGATCGCCCGCTTCGACGAGAAGCCACAGATCGGCGAAGGCTGGATCAACGGCGGGTTCTTCGTGCTCGAGCCCGGCGTGTTCGATTACCTCGAGGGCGACGACACGGTCTGGGAGCGCGCCCCGCTGGAGCGGCTCGCGGCCGATGGCCAGCTGATGGCCTACCGCTGCGAGGAGTTCTGGCAGTGCATGGACACGCTGCGCGACAAGCGCACGCTCAACCAGTTGTGGGCCGAGGGGAATGCGCCATGGGCCGTGTGGAAATGAGCGGCGTCCCGGGGGATTCGACCGCGTGGAAGGACCGCACGGTCCTCGTCACGGGCGCGACCGGACTCATCGGCTCGTGGCTCGTGAAGGACCTGCTGGCGCAGGGAGCGCGTGTCGTCGTGTTCGTGCTGGATGCGGACCCGCATTCCGAACTGCTGCGCAGCGGCGACCTCTCGCGCTGTCACGTCGTGAACGGGGATCTCGCGGATTTCGCGGCGCTCGAGCGCGGGGTCAACCTGCACGACGCGGACACGGTGTTTCACCTCGGCGCGCAGACGCTCGTGGAGGTCGCGCATCGCTGGCCGCTGGCGACGTTCGAGTCGAACCTCCGCGGGACGTACAACCTGCTGGAGGTCTGCCGGCTGCATTCGGGGCTGGTGCGCCGCGTCGTCGTCGCCTCGAGCGACAAGGCGTACGGCGCGCGGCCCGACCTGCCCTACCGGGAGGACATGCCGCTGGCGGGCCATCACCCCTACGAGGTCTCGAAGACCTGCACCGACCTGCTCGCGCAGACCTACGCCCAAACGTACGGGCTGCCCGTCACCATCGCCCGGTTCGGAAACGTCTACGGCGGAGGCGACCTCAATTGGAGTCGCATCGTTCCCGAAACGGTCCGCGCGCTGCTGGAAGGCCGGCGACCGGTGCTGCGCAGCGACGGCACCTTCATCCGTGACTACGTCTACGTGAAGGACGTGGCGCGCGCCTACCTGCGCATGGCCGAATGCATGGACCGGCCGGACGTGCGCGGCGAGGCGTTCAACTTCAGCGGCGAGAAGCCGACTTCGGTGCTGGAACTGGTCGCCACCCTCCGCCGGCTCATGGGCCGCGAGGATCTCGAGCCCGAGATCCGTAACACGGCCCGGGGCGAGATCAAGGACCAGCACCTCTCGGCCGCCAAGGCGCGCGAGCGCCTCGGCTGGACCCCTGCGTGGACGCTCGAGGCGGGCCTGCTCGAGACCATCCGCTGGTACAGGGATTTTCTCGGGAAGTGAGCGGATGAGCGGCGACGCCGCGCTCGGCGGCCGGGAGATCCTCGTCACCGGCGGGGCTGGCTTCGTCGGCTCGCACCTGGTGCGCCGCCTGGTGCGCGACGGCGCCCGCGTCACCGTGCTGACCCAGCCGGGAGCGCCGATCGCAGCGCTCGCCGAAGTGGCCGGCCGGGTCACGCTGGTGGAGGGCGATCTCGTCGAGTCGGCCTCGCTCGAGCAGGCGATCGGGCTCCTCGCGCCCGAAGTCGTCTTCCACCTCGCGGCATGGACGGGCGGGCGAAGCCGTCCGGACGACCCCGGGGCCTGGCGACTCAGCCTGCGCGTCAACCTGGAAGGCACGCTCAACCTGCTCGTGTCGCTGGCGGCGGGCCGCACCCGGCCGAAGCGCATCGTGCGAACCGGCGGCATGGAGGAGTACGGCGCGGGACCGGCTCCGTTCCGGGAGGAGCAGCGGGAGCACGCGGTCTCCCCCTACTCCGCCAGCCAGGTCGCGGCGACCCAGGTCGCGCATGCGCTCGCGGCCCAGTGGAACCTGCCGCTGGTCACGCTGCGTCCGGCCCTCGTGTACGGCCCCGGGCAGGACGAGAGCTTCTTTCTGCCCTCGCTCGTGCGCGCGTGCGTCGAGGGTCGGGACTTCGCGATGACCTCGGGCGAGCAGGCCGTGGATTTCGTGTTCGTGGACGACGTCGTCGAAGCGCTGATCGCGAGCGCCACGCGTGACGGCGTCGAGGGGGAAATCCTCAACGCGGGCTCGGGACGCGAGATCACGCTCCGCGACCTCGCCGAACGCGTGCGGGCCCTGTCGGGCTCGCGCGCCCGGCTGCTCTTCGGCGCGAGGCCCGAGCGGGCGGGCGAGGCCTCCCACCGGTGGATGGACTCACGCCGCGCCGCGCGGCTGCTGGAATGGTCCGCGCGCACGAAACTCGACGAGGGCCTGCGCCGCCTCATCGCGGCCGCGCGAGCCTGAGCGCGCCGCCCGCGCGGGCGCCGGGCTACCTCCCGCCCGCCAGCGCCTCGATCACGATCTGCGCGGCGTCCGTGCCGGCGCGCCGCTGGGCTTCGGCCGTGGAGGCCCCCAGGTGCGGCAGCGGCAGGAAGTTCGGCAGCGCCAGCAGCGGGTGCTCGGCGGGCGGGGGCTCGGTGGCGAACACGTCGGAGGCGGCCGCGCGGATCGTGCCCGCGACGAGCGCCGCGTGCAGGTCGGGTTCGTTCACGACCCCGCCGCGCGCGCAGTTGACGAGCACCGCGTCCTTCTTCATGAGCGCGAACTCGCGCGCCCCGATCGAGTCGCGCGTGCCCTCCATGAGCGGCACGTGCAGCGTCACGATGTCGGCGGATCGGAAGACCTCGTCGCGCTGAAGCTCGCGCACCCAGCCGAAGCCTTCGGACGTGGTTCCGTGCTTGGGATCGTGCGAGACGACCGTGAGGTCGAAGGCGCGCGCGCGCGTCGCGACTTCGCGGCCGATCCGGCCGAAGCCGAGAATGCCGAGCGTGCGTCCCGACAGCTCGCGGCCCTGGTACTTCGACTTTTCCCACACGCCGCGCCGCAGGTCGCCCGCCGCCGGCACGAGATGACGCTCAAGCGCGAGCAGCAGGCCGAACACCAGCTCGGCCACCGAGACGGAGTTGGCGTTCGGCGTGTTGAAGACCCGCACCCCGCACGCCTCCGCCGCGGCGCGGTCCACGTTGTCGAGGCCGGAGCCCGCACGCACCACCACGCGCAGGCCCGGGCTGGCGCGCAGGACGTCGCCCGTCACCTTGGTCGCGCCGCGCACGATCAGGCCGCTGACGCCCGCGAGCGCGGCGACGAGGGCCTCGCCCTTCAGGGCGCTGGCCTCGGCCACCTCGTGGCCGGCGGCGCGGAGCATGGCGATCGCGGCCGGGTCCACCCGGTCGCAGGCCAGGACCTTCACGCGTTCTCCCAGCCGCGTCGTGCCGCCTCGATGGCGCCACCGGCCCTGTGGCCCGCCGCGTTCACGCACTCCTCGAGGGCGCCCAGCACCACGTAGATGTCGGAGAGGTCGTAGGCGCCCATGTGACCGATGCGGAGCATCTTGCCCTTCATGTGATCCTGCCCGCCGGCGACGGTGATGCCGTGAACCTCGCGCAGCCTCTTGACGATCCCGGAGGCGTCCACGCCCGCCGGCGGCTCGATCGCGGTCACGCCGTGCGCCGGGCTCTTCGAGAAGAGCGTGCAGCCGAGCGCGCGCGCTCCGGCCTGCGTCGCCGCCGCCAGTCGCGCGTGGCGCCGGTGCACGGCGTCGAGCCCCTCCTCCTTCATCATCGTGATCGCCTCGCCGACGGCGAAGGTCAGGCTCACCGCGGGCGTGAACGGCGTCTCGCCGGCGGGCAGGTTCTTGCGCGCCTTGCGCAGATCCCAGTAGAAGCGCGGCAGGCGTTCGCCCTCGATCGCGTCGAGCGCCCATGGGGCGAGGCTCACGGTCGCGATGCCGGGGGGCGACATCAGGCCCTTCTGCGACCCCGTCACGATCACGTCCACACCCCAGGCGTCCTGCGGCAGCGGGTGCACGCCGACGCCGGTGATCGCGTCCACGACCAGTCGCCGGCCGCGTGCGCGCGTGACCTTCGCGAGCGCCTCCACGTCGTTGAGCGTCGCGGTCGAGGTCTCGCTCTGCGTGCCGAACACCGTCGTGATCGCCGCGTCGGCGTCGAGGCGCCGGGCGACCTCGGCCGGGTCCACGGCGTGTCCCCAGGGCACCTCCACCACGTCGCAGCCGACGCCGTAGGCCTTGCACAGGTTCGCCCAGCGCTCGCCGAACTTGCCGCCGACGATGACCAGCGCGCGGTCCTTCGGGCCGAGCAGGTTGACGACGCACGCCTCCATCGCCCCGGTGCCCGAGGCCGCCAGCATCAGCACCTCGCCCGCGGTCTGGTGCAGCCACTTCAGATCCTCGCTGACCTTCTTGAAGGTCGCGCGGAAGGCGTCCGTGCGATGGTGCGGCGGCACCTGCGAGAGGGCGCGCAGGATGCGCGCGGGAATCTCGACCGGGCCGGGCGTGAACAGGCGCGCGCGCGTATGGGTCCGGGTCGTCGCGGCGGTGGGCGTGGCGGTCATGGAGCGTCGGTCCTCTCGTCTCAGTGGGCGTAGTTCGCGGCCGGGTCGGCGTCCGCGGGGGGAGCGTCAGCGGAGGGCGTCGTGCGCTCGAGCGCGTGCTCGAGCACCTGGTCCATCGTCTCGACGAACACGAACGACAGGTCGGCGCGCACTTCCTCGGGGATCTCGGAGAAGTCCTTCTCGTTCGCCTTCGGCACCAGCACGGTCCTGATTCCGGCGCGCCGCGCGGCGACGACCTTCTCGTTGAGTCCGCCGATCGGCAGGACGGTGCCGCGCAGCGTGATTTCTCCGGTCATCGCGACGTCGGCCCGGGTCGGAGCGCCGGTCAGGGCCGAGATGAGCGCCGTGGCGATCGTGATGCCCGCCGACGGACCGTCCTTCGGCATCGCTCCCTCGGGCACGTGCACGTGCACGTCGATGTCCTTGTGGAACCAGCGGTCGAGGCCAAGCTGCGCCGCGCGCGCGCGCGCGTAGCTCATCGCCGCCTGCCCGGATTCGCGCATGACGTCGCCGAGCTTGCCGGTCAGCAGCAGGTCGCCCTTGCCGGGCAGGATGCTGGCCTCGATCGTCAGCAGGTCCCCGCCGGTCTCGGTCCAGGCGAGGCCGTTCGCGACGCCGACACGAGACGCCCGCTCCACCGAGGTGTCCACCCAGCGGCGCGGTCCGAGCAGCTTCGCGAGCTGATCCGCGCCGATCCGCACGCGCTTCTTCAGCCCGCCCTCGGCCTTCTTCTTGGCGACCTTGCGGCACAGCGACGAAATCTCGCGCTCCAGGTTCCGCACGCCCGCCTCGCGCGTGTAGCCGCTCACCAGCTCGGCCAGCGCCCCGTCCTCGATCTCGAGATCGCTCTCGACGAGGCCCGCCGCGGCGCGCTGCTTGGGCACGAGGAAGCGCCGGGCGATCTCGACCTTCTCGGTCTCGAGATAGCCGGGCAGGCGAATGACCTCCATGCGGTCCACGAGCGCGGGCGGAATCGAGTAGAGCGAGTTGGCGGTGCAGATGAACATGACCTGCGAGAGGTCGAAGTCCACTTCGAGGTAGTGATCCTGGAACGTGTGGTTCTGCTCCGGGTCGAGCACCTCGAGCAGCGCCGCCGCCGGATCGCCGCGCCAGTCCGCGCCGAGCTTGTCGATCTCGTCGAGCAGGAAGACGGGATTGCGGGTCTCCGCCCGGCGCAGGCTCTGCAGGATCCGGCCGGGCATGGAGCCGATGTACGTGCGCCGATGGCCGCGAATCTCGGCCTCGTCACGCACACCGCCGAGCGCCACGCGCACGAAGCGCCGGCCGAGAGCGCGCGCGATGGACTTGCCGAGCGAAGTCTTGCCCACGCCCGGTGGGCCCACGAAGCACAGGATCGGCGCCTTGTTCTGCCGGGTGAGCTTGAGCACCGACAGGTACTCGACGATCCGTTCCTTGACCTTCTTGAGTCCGAAGTGGTCCTGGTCCAGCACCTGCTCCGCGTTCGCGATGTCGAGGTTGTCCTTCGTCGCGCGCCGCCACGGCAGGCCGACGAGCCAGTCGATGTAGCCGCGCACGACGGTGGCCTCGGGCGACATGAAGCTCATGCGCGTCAGGCGTTCGAGCTCCTTGACGGCGCGCGCCCGCACCTCGCGCGGCATCTTCGCCTTGCGAATGGCCTCGCCCAGCTCGTCCATCTCGCTCGCGAACTCGTTCTGGTGCCCGAGCTCCTTGCGGATCGCCTTGAGCTGCTCGTTGAGATAGAACTCCTTCTGGTTCTTGTGCACCTGCGAACGCACCTGTCCCTCGAGCTTGCGCTCGAGGCGCACGATTTCGAGCTCGCTGGCCAGCGTTTCCGACAGCATGCGCAGGCGGGCCACGGTGCCGCCGGCCTCGAGCAGCTGCTGCTTGGCGGGGACCTTGACGAGCAGGTGCGAGGCGATCGTCAGCGCGAGCTGGACCGGATCCACCAGCGCGGCCGTCGTCGTCAGCACCTCGTCGGGAATGCGGCGATTGAGGTGCACGTAGTCCTGGAAGAGCTGGAGCGCGTTGCGCTGCAGCGCCTCGACCTCGGGCCCCGGCGGCACGGCGTCGTCGAGCAGCGCGATGTCCACCGTGTAGAAGTCGTTCGCCCACAGGAACTGCCCGATCTGCGCGCGCGCAAGGCCCTCGACCAGCACGCGCATGCTCCCGTCGGGAAGCCTGAAGAGCTGCAGGATGCGCACCACCGTGCCCACGCGATGGAGCTCGTCCTGCTGCGGGTCGGCGACCTCGCTGCGGCGCTGGGCGGTCACGAACAGGATCCGGTCGCGCGCCGCCGCCTTCTCGATCGCGTTGATCGAAGGCAGCCGCCCGACCAGCAGCGGGATGGTCATGAACGGGAACACGACCACGTCCCGCAGCGGCAGCAGCGGCAGGTGCGAGGAGAACGTCAGCTTCTCGTCGCCGCGGTCCACGGTCAGGGTGGTGGCGCGCTCGCTGGGCGCGGAGGAGGTCCGGCCGCGCTTCTTCGCGCCGGCGGCGCGCCTCGTCGGCGGCTTCGGTTTCGCCTGTCTGGCCAAGTGAGGCTCCCTCGAATGAACTCGGGCCGGTCGCGAAGGCGGCCGGCCCGACCTGTCGTCACGCGTGCGGGGTCGTGCCCCGCGGCGGTCAGGCTTCCTTGCGACGCTTCTCGCGCTCGCCCCGGAACGTCAGGAGCGGCGGCGCGTGGTTCTGGATGCATTCCTTCGAGATCGTGCAGCCGATGACGTCGGACCGCGAAGGAATGTCGTACATCACCTCCAGCATCGCCTCTTCGATGACCGCGCGCAAGCCGCGGGCGCCGGTCCCGCGCTGGATCGCGAGCGCCGAGATGGCGCGCAGAGCGTCCTCGGTGAAGTCGAGCTTGACGCCCTCCATCTCGAGGAACTTCGTGTACTGCTTGGTGATCGCGTTCTTGGGCTCGGTGAGGATGCGCACGAGCGCGTCCTCGTCGAGCGATTCGAGCGTGCCGAGCACCGGAAGCCGCCCCACCAGCTCGGGAATCAGCCCGTAGCGAAGCAGGTCCTCGGGTTCGACGAGCGACATCAGCTCGCCGGCGTTGCGCTGCTTGCGGCTCTTGATGTCGGCGCCGAAGCCCAGCACCTTCTGGCCGACGCGCCGCTCGACGACCTTGTCGAGACCCTCGAACGCGCCGCCGCAGATGAACAGGATGTCCTTGGTGTTGACCTCGATGTACTTCTGCTGGGGGTGCTTGCGTCCGCCCTGCGGCGGGACGTTGGCGACCGTTCCCTCGAGGATCTTGAGCAGCGCCTGCTGGACGCCCTCGCCCGACACGTCGCGGGTGATGCTCGGGTTCTCGCTCTTGCGCGAGATCTTGTCGATCTCGTCGATGTAGACGATGCCGTGCTCGGCGTTGACGAGGTTGAAGTCCGCCGACTGCAGCAGCCGGACGAGGATGTTCTCGACGTCCTCGCCGACGTAGCCGGCCTCGGTCAGGCTGGTGGCGTCCACGATCGCGAACGGCACCTTGAGCACCTTCGCGAGCGTGCGGGCGAGCAGGGTCTTGCCCGTGCCCGTCGGGCCGATGAGCAGGATGTTGGACTTCTCCAGCTCGACTTCGCTCGCTCCGACCGGCGAATAGATGCGCTTGTAGTGGTTGTAGACGGCCACCGCGAGCGTCTTTTTCGCCCGGTGCTGTCCGACGACGTACTCGTCGAGGATGCGCTTGATTTCCGACGGCTTGGGCAGCTGGCCGGTGGCCGACGGCTGATCGCGCTCGATCTCGCCCTCGAGGATGTCGTTGCACAGTTTCACGCATTCGCTGCAGATGTAGACCGACGGGCCCGACACCAGGCGCGCGACTTCGTCCTGGCCGCGGCCGCAGAAGGAGCAGCGGATGGGATGAGGCGTGGCGATGCGCTTCTTCATGTGTTCCGTCCCCGAGCCTGCCCTGGGATTCGCGCGGCGGCCGCCCGGCGGCGGTCGCCCGTGAGCCGGTCTACTTGCGCTTCTCGATGATCTCGTCGATGAGGCCGTACGCCTTCGCTTCGTCGGCGCTCATCCAGTTGTTCCGGTCGCAGTCCTTGACCAGCTTGTCGAACGGCTGCCCCGTGTGCTTGGCCATGATGTTGTAGAGCTGGTCGCGCATCTTGGCCATTTCCTTCGAGTACAGCTCGATGTCGGTGAACTGTCCCTGCGTGCCGCCGAGCGGCTGGTGGATCATGACCCGGGAGTTCGGCAGCGCGTACCGCTTGCCGCTGGCGCCGGCGCACAGCAGCACCGTCGCCATGCTCGCCGCGACGCCCAGGCACAGCGTCGAGACCTGCGGCTTCACGAACTGCATGGTGTCGTAGATCGCCATGCCCGCCGAAATCATGCCGCCGGGGCTCTGGATGTAAAGGTTGATCTCGCGATCGGGATCCTCGGCTTCGAGGAAGATCAATTGCGCGACGACCAGGTTGGCGATGTGGTCGTCGATCGGCGTCCCGATGAAGATGATGCGGTCCTTCAGCAGCCGCGAAAAGATGTCGTAGGAACGCTCACCCCGGCCGGTTTGCTCGACGACGATCGGTACGAGACCCATCCCCTTGGACCTTTCCCTTTCCCTGCACTGGTCTGTCGGGCCGCCTCGGCGGACCCGCCTTCGTCACTTCGACTTCAGCTCGCCGCGGCCGGCGCCGGAGCCGCCAGGGGCTCGTCGCGCAACTGCGCCGCTTCGATCAACCGATCCATCGCCTTTCGCTCGACCAGCGTCTCGCCCAGCGACCGGCGCCGCTCCGCCGACTGGTACCTCGCCCGGATCCGCGACGCCTGTCGCGGATCCGCCGTGCACATCCTCTCGATGTCCGCCGCGATCTCCTCGTCGGAGACCGTGAGCGACTCCTGCCTCGCGATGCCCGCCAGCAGCAGTTCGCGGCGCAGGGACCGTTCCACGCCGGGACGGTAGTGCTCCTCGAGCTGCTTCGACAGCTCCTCGCCGACCTCGCGTCCCCCGGTCTGCTCGTGCACCAGCTGGTGGAGCATGTAATCCACCAGACGCGGCGAAAGTTCGAACGGGTTCAGCCGGATCAGTTCCTCGCTGGCCTGGCTTTCGAGCTCCCGCCGGACCCGGCCGGCGTCCTCCGCCTCGAGGTTCTGGCGCACCCGGTCCCGCAGTTCGGCCATGGAGCCCATCTTGAAAAGCTCTCGCGCGAAGTTATCGTCCGGTTCGCGCAGCTTCTTCTCCTGGATTTTGCGGATGGAGAGCACGTAACGCATGGTCTTGCCGGCCAGTTCCGCCTGCCGGTAGTCGGCCGGGTACTGGACGGTCAGCGTGCGCTCCTGGCCCGCCTGGGCGCCCGCCAGGCCGTTCTCGAGGTCGGGAAGCAGTTCGGGGGCGCCGAGCTGGATCCGGGTGTTCTTGGCCCGGGTGTTCGCGAGCCGGCGGTCCCTGGCGTCGAGCCGCTGGGAGTCGAGAAGGACGACGTCGCCCTTGCCGGCGGGCCGGTCCACGTCCACGAAGACCGCGGACTGCTCGCGCAGATCCTCGACCATCGCGTCCACCGCGGCATCGTCGACGACCCGCGTGCGCCGCACGAGCGGCAGCGCCTTCCAGCGTCCCACTTCGACCTGCGGCGTCACGTCCACGACCGCCTCGAAGGTCAGGGGCTGTCCCGGCGTGAAGCGCACGTTCGTCACCTTCGGCGGAAGGATGGGCGAAAGGCTGGCTTCGCTCATCGCGCGGCCGGTCGCCTCGGGCAGCACGTGCTCGAGGAACTCCTGCTCGATGTAGGAGGCGAAATCGCTGCGCACGCGCTCGAGCGGCACCTTGCCCTTGCGGAAGCCCGGCATGGAAACGCGCTTCTGGAGCGTGCGGGCGACCTCGCCAAGCCGGGATTCGACCTCCTCGACCGGGATCTCGACGGTGATCGTGTGCTGCCAGCTGCCGCTTTCGCGAACGGTGTGAGTCATCGGTTTCTGCGACCTCGGATGTTGTCCCTGGACGGGTAGGCCGGGGCCTCCCGGTGCGAGTGCGAGAGGGGGGATTCGAACCCCCACGAGTTTCCCCACCGGAACCTAAATCCGGCGCGTCTGCCAGTTCCGCCACTCTCGCAAGGCGATGGCGGCGCTCCCCGGCGAGGACCGGTGAATGCCGGGGGGCGACGGGTGGCTGTGGACGCCTGAACCCCCGGCGCGGAGTCGCGCGGCAGCATAGCACACCGTGCCCGCCGCGCCGCCGCCCGGCAAGGCCGCCGCGGGCGCGTTGCAGAACGGCACGTCGCGCGCTCAGGCGCCGTACTTGTCCAACCGCGCGGCGTTCGCCAGCAGGACCGCCATGAGGTCCCTGCTCGTGAGGTTCGAGAAGCTTCCGCCGCGGCAGTTCTTCTCGTGAAAGCGCGGGAAGCCGTCGGCGAAGCACCAGCGGGCGTGGATCAGGGCCGGCACCGGATGCCAGGAGTGGCCCTTCACGCTCACCGGCGTCGAGTGGTCGCCGGTCACGCACAGCACGTCGGGCGACAGCTCCAGCAACGACGGCAGCGCCGCGTCGGTCGCCTCGATCACGGCCCGCTTCGCGTCGAAGTCGCCGTCCTCCCCCGCCATGTCGGTGCCTTTGACGTGCACGAAGAAGAAGTCGTAGTTCGACCACTGGTGCTTCGCCACCGCGAACGCCTCGCCCGCGGTCTCGTCCACGGGGACGAACAGATCCATGCCGGCGAGCTGCGCGACGCCTCGGTACATCGGGTAGGCGGCGATCGCCGCCGCCCGCAGATGGAAACGCTCCCGATAGCCCGGCAGGTGGGGTCGGGCCGACGCGCCTCGCGCGAGCACGGCATTGGCGGGCGACTCGCCCTTCAGCACTTCCGCGGCGCGCGCCACGAACGCGTTCACGACGCGGACCGTCTTGTCGTTCGGCGCTCCCGGCGCCAGCACATGGGCGGGCGGGATCGGGTGTCCCTCCTTGTGCGGGTCCGCGTCGCTGACCTCGCCGCCGAGCCCGGGCCCGCGCAGCACGGCGACGAAGCGGTGCCCCTTGCCCGATTGCAGGATCACCTCGACGTCGTCGAAGCGCGCCGCGTGCTTCCTGAGCTTCGCGACCAGCTCCGCGCACTGCTCGCTCGTGATGCGGCCGGCCCTGCGGTCGGTGACGATGCCGTCGCCGTCCACGGTGCAGAAGTTCGCGCGCGCGGCGACGTCGCCGGGTTCGAGCGGCACGCCGGCGCCGAGCGCCTCGAGCACGCCGCGGCCGACCTGCGTTTCGATCGGGTCGTAGCCGAACAGCCCCAGGTGTCCCGGGCCGCTGCCGGGCGTGACGCCCGGCTGGACCGGCAGCAGGCGGCCCAGCGCCGCCTGCGGGGCGAGCACGTCGAGGTTCGGCGTTCGTGCGGCTTCGAGCGGCGTCTGCATCTCGTGCGAAGGGTTCGGCAGGTCGCCGAGCCCGTCGAGCACGAGCAGCACGATCTTCGTCGTGTTCGGCACGACCAGCGATTCGAGGACGGACGGCTTCACGGCATCTCTCTCCTTGCGGCGTTCGAGCGGTGTGGCGAACGAGGCGGGCGCCGTCGCGGTCGTCAGTGGCCGGGCACGATTCCCAGGGCCGTCCACCACTTCCAGATTTCGGGTACGAAGCGGCCCGCCTTCACGGCCGGGTCCGCGGCGAGAAGCTTCGCGGTGCGGCTGGAATCGGTCGCGAACACCAGCAGTCCGCGCGCGTCCCCGAGGCCCGCGATGGAGCCGGCGAGCACGAGCGCGCCCTCGCGACGCAGCTTCGCGGTGTTGCGCGCGTGCGCGCCGAGCACCTTCTTCACCTTCGGCGTCCAGTTCGACGTGTACGCCGGTCCGCGCCGCAGCAGCACCAGCGAGAACGACACCATCGAGTCGGGCCTGCCCGGTTCGCGCGCGCGCGCCGTCCGGTACTCGTCCCCGATGCCGGGGTCGGCGAACCAGCGGTAAACGTCGCAGCGCAGGCGGCGCTCCTGGACGGCCGGGTCGCCCGCGAGCAGAGCCGGGATCTCGGCGAGCGAATCCACCCGCCACACCCAGATTCCGCGCAAGTCCGGGTTGCCGGAGCACGGGCCCGCCGCGAGCAGTCGCCCGGCCTCGAACATGCGCTGGTTGTTGCGCAGGTGCTCGGCCTGCACCGAGTCGCCGTGCGCCGAGCGTTCGGGCGACCAGGCGGAGCCCTTCCAGATGAGGCCGAGGGCATAGCGCTCGGGTGGCGGGCTCGTCCCTTCGGCGGCGGCGGCCGCACGGGCCGTGCCCGACAGCAGCAGCGCGGCAAGCAGGGCGGCGGTCACGGGATTCTTCATGCGACGGCTCTCCGGTTGGCCTCGGGGCGGAGCAGGCCCGCACGTTAGCACGCGACGTGCGCGCGCCGAATCCGCCGCCTTCCCTCCCGGGCGCGCGACGTCCCGCCCGGCTGGCGGGGCGCGAATCGTCCGGTCTATGGTGCCCGCGACCGGGCGCGTGCCGCCCGAACTCACACGCGGAGGTTCGATCCCATGGCGATCCGGAAGGTCGGCGTGATCGGCTGCGGCCTGATGGGCAGCGGCATCGCGCAGGTCAGCGCGCAGGCGGGCTTCCCGACCCTGGTGCGCGAGGTGTCGGCGAACGCGCTGGAAAAGGGGCTCGGCTCGATCCGCCGCTTCCTCCAGGCCGGGGTCGACAAGGGCAAGCTCGCGGCCCCCGAAATGGAGAAGACGCTCGCGAACCTCACGGGCACGACCGAGTTGTCCGCGCTCGCCGGCTGCGATCTGGTGATCGAGGCGGCGACCGAGAACCTGGCGCTGAAGCGCGAGCTGTTCTCGTCCCTGGACTCGCTGTGCGCGCCGCAGGCGATCCTCGCCTCGAACACCTCCAGCCTCTCGATCACCGAGATGGCGGCGTTCACGAAGCGCCCGGCGCGGGTGGTGGGTCTGCATTTCTTCAACCCGGTCCCGCTCATGAAGCTGGTCGAGGTCGTGAGGACGGTGAACACCGACGCCGAGGCGCTCGCGGACGCGAACGCGTGGGTCGCGGCCATCGGCAAAACGGCGGTGAACTGCGGCGACTCGACCGGGTTCGTCGTCAACCGCCTGCTCATTCCCTACATGCTCGACGCCGTGCGCGTCTTCGAGCAGGGCCTCGCGAGCCGCGACGACATCGACAACGCCATGAGGCTCGGCTGCGGCTACCCGATGGGGCCGCTGCTGCTGGGTGACTACGTCGGACTCGACACGACCTACTACATCTCCGAGATCATGTTCGACGAGTTCAAGGAGCCGCGCTTCGCGGCGCCACCGCTGCTCAAGCGCATGGTCCTGGCCGGCAGGCACGGGCGCAAGACCGGGCGCGGCTTCTACGACTGGAGCACGAACCCGCCGAGCTGAGGCCGGCGCGGGCCCCGACGTGACCGATCCCGACCGCGCCGCGCGCGGGCCGCGCCTGGCGGCCTTCTTCCTCGCCGCAGAGCCGCGCCTCTGGGGCGACCTCGCCGAATCCGGCACCGTGCCCGTAGGCCTGGAGGCACAGGCGCGCGCCGAGTGGGAGTGCCTGGCGCTCGACGCCTGCCTGCGGGGGCTCGTCGCCGCCGGCGATTTCCGCGACCGCACCGCCGCGGACGTGGACGAGTTCCACACCGCGCTGCTCGAAGCGTGGTCCGAAGCGGGCGACGGCGCGGCGCTGGCGGAGCGGCGCGATCGGCTGCGCGCGCGCTATGAGGAGTACGGCGCGATCGCGCGCAACCTCGAGTCGGCCGGGGCCGCGCGGGTTTCGTCCTCGCTCGGCGGCGCCGCGGCCGCGCACGCCTGCGCACCGGCGCCGGCGCCGCCGGCGCTCGCGGCGGTCTTCGGGGCGATGCACGAATCGCTCGCCGAGGGCGCCGCCGCCTGGCTGCGCGAGCCGGACGCCCGACCGTGATCGCCCACCCCCCGCTCGAGCCGCTGCTCGCGGCGCTCGCGAGACTCGAGCGTGGCGGCATCCCGCACGCGCTCGGCGCGAGCGGACTGTGCGCGGCGCTCGGACTCGTGGACCGGGTCAACGACTGGGACGTGACCTGCGACGCCGACCTCGCGATGCTCGAGGCGCTGTTCGCCGGCGAGCCGTCGCGATCGTTCGGCAACAGCGGCTGCCACGCCGACCACAAGCTCTGCCTGAACGACGGCGGGATCGAGCTGATCGCTCGCTTCGCCTTCTTCGTGGGGGGCGGCGTCGTGCGCATCCCGACCCGGGTCACGCGCCGCTGGAACGGCGTGCCGGTCGGAAGCCCCGAGGCGTGGGCCGTCGCCTACGCGCTGATGGGCGCGTACGACGACGAGGCGCACCGCGAACGGCGGCGCGCACGGGCGGACCTGCTGTTCGGCTGGCTGGAGGAGCACGGTGCCGAAGCCACGGTCGTGCGCGATCTGCTCGCACAGCCGCTGCCGCCGGCGCTGGCGGCGCGGCTCGGCGCGCTGTCGATCGCACGGCCGGCGTAGCCGCCGTGCGGCCGGCGGGAACGCGACGGACGGGCGCTGCGTCCCCGCGCGTTCCGCGCCGCCGCCGCGCGCGGCCGAGCCTCAGCGAACCGACGCCAGCTTCGCGACGCACCGCTCGCCGCCCCGGACCAGCTCGGCGAAGTAGAGCCCCGGCGGCGCGGGGGCGGCGAGGCGCCACTCGTGCGTGCCCGCCGGCAGGTTGGCGTTGGCGATTACGCGCCCCGCGGCGTCGAACACGCGCAGGCGCGAGGGCCCGCCCGGCGCGAGCGCGAGCGTCAGCGCGAGGTCCGGGCCGGCGGGATTGCGACGCGGCACGAGCGCCAGCCCGGGCGGCGCCGGCCCGCTCACCCACACCGGCGCCGTCCGCGTCTCGTTCGCGCCGGGTGCGAGGACGAGACGGAATGCCGCTCGCCCGCCGCCCGGGAGCGGCGGGCCCTCGAACGAGATTTCGTCGGCCGCGGACCACCGCCCTTCCCCCGCGTCGCCCCACTCGGCGCCGTCCGCCGAGCGCTGGATGAGCGCGCGTCCGCCCCCCGCGTCGGTCACGCGCCAGACGATGCGCACGCCGCGAGCGTCGGACTCCGCCGAGAGCAACGACGCCAGCGCGGGCGTTGGCAGCATGGGCGGCATCACCAGCGACCAGGCATCCGCGAAGTACGTGAAGTCGTCGTCGTATCCGCCGACGACCAGCAGGCTCTGGCCCCCGGGATCGAAGCAGGTCGAGAACTGCCAGCGCCGCTGCGGGTGCGGTCCCGCGATCGGCTGTTCGCTCCACGCGTGCCCGGGATAGAGCGAGACCCACCGGGCGCGATCCAGGAAGGACAGGTACCTGAACCAGGGCGGGGAATCGAGCAGGAGGAAGCGGCGCCCGGTGGGATCGAATCCGGCGAACTGGTAGGCCACGGTGTCCGCGTAGTGCGGTTCTGAAAAGACCTCGAAGCTCTCGTCGGAGGCGATCGCGTCGTCACCGATCACCAGGTGGAACGCGAGATTGCGCGCCAGGCACCAGGCGTCCCCACGCAGCGAGTCCGGAAACGCGACGCCGTACGAGAACGCGGGTCCCGTCGCGTTCACGAGCGGTCGCCAGGTCGGGCTCGGCTCCAGTCTCAGCTCCCACGCATCGTGGAGGAACTGACTGCCGTCGTCTCCTCCCATCAGGATGAAGCGGTCCCTCGGCTCGTCACGGAACAGCATCGCGTAGCGACGCGGGGCCGGAGTCTGGCCCGCGAACTCGACACGCTGCCAGGTGCCGCCGGCTGCGAGCGGAAGCCTCCAGAGATCCGCGACGATGCGGCCCGTCCCGTCGAGGGCCTGACCCCCGAACGAGAGCAGCTCGTGCCGCATCGGGTCGAGAATCGCGATGGCGCCCAGCGCCGACGCCGGCTCGACCGTGGAGCCGGTGCCGAGGGGCTCCCAGCCGCCGGAACCGTCCAGCGATCGCGACATCGCGTACGACGTGTAGCCGACGCCGAAGCCCGGTGCGCCACCGAGGACGACGAGGCTGCGGGTGTGCAAGTCCACCAGCGTCGCCGGCCAGCAACGGGAGCCCATACCGAGCGGGGCCTCCGCACGCCAGTGGCCCGCCACCGGGTATCGCGTCTCGGGTGTCGCAACAAGTCCGGAGTCCACCGTGACCGACTCCATCAAGGGAAGCGTCGCGTGGTATCGGTAACCACCGTTCCGGTAGAGCCGCCGGGCGACCGGGTCGAACGCGAAGGCCGGACCGTATCGCCACGACTCCTCCGGGTAGGACCGGTCGTCGAGTTTGAGCGCACTGCCCCCGGCAAGAGGCACGGCCCAGGTGATCCCGTGGTTGTTCATTCCGATCAGGCGGTCCTCCCGGGCATCGAGGACGAGCCGAATCGGCAGGTAGTGTGGCTCCGGAAACCCGATCGGTTCGAGAAGCTCCGCGGTCGCGGGGTCGAGTGACCAGAGTATCCCCTGGCTGGTGATGAGAACGAGGTAGAAGCGATCTCGTGCCGCGTCGAAGACCATGGAGCCGCCCCCGGCTTCCATGCCCGCGGTGCACGGCAGGGGTGCGCTCGACCAGTTGCCGGGATCCGCGAGCGGAATCCGCACGAACCTCGCCATGTCGTCCCACGCGCTCGTGATCGCCAGCACGTTCCGATTGGTGTCGAGCGCGAGACCCAGGGCGTGGTCCGAGTAGTTCCGTTCCGTCGGATGTCGCCAGATGGTCCGCCAGCCCCCGACACCCGCGAGATCGAGGGCATCGACCCGAAGCTCCCCCGAGGCGGTCCCGCCGACGATCAGCCGGTCCCGCAGCGAGTCGTAGACGGCGTTCGTGACGGCCGCGCCCACGCTCATGGGCCATGGCACGCGGGCGATCTCCCGCCAGTCGCGGGACGCGAGGTCGAAGCTCCAGATCGAGCCTTGAGGGTCGAGGCCTTGCGATCCCGAGATCCCGTCCACGTGGTTTCCGCCCGCGAGCAGGAAGCGGTGTCGCCGGGAATCCAACACCAGTGCGTGGTAGGCGCGAACGGGGGGGCCGAGCTCGTGCCACCCGGCGAAGTCGCCATCCGTGATGGCGTGCGGGGCGGCCGCCGGCCGCTCGAGCAGCGTGGGCAACATGCCGCGTCGCGAGGCATCCGGGCCGCGCGCGAACTCCTCGGCCGAGCGCGGCTGCCAGCCGAGCACGACTTCGGGCGGGGCGGTGACGTACCAGAAGTTCTGGGCGCGCGCCGGCGTGGGGAGCGGCAGGAGGCCGGCGGTGAACAGAGCGAGGTGCAGCGTGACACGCGATGCCCGAAGGCGAAGGCGCTGACTCCGGGAGTGCATGAACGCGGTTGCACGCAAGCGACGGGCCAGCGGCCTTCATTCCCGGAAACGGCTCGCACGACCGCGAATGGCGCGGCGAGACGCCGGGCCGGCGCGGTCCGCCGCGTTCCGCGTGAGGCTCGCTCCCGGAAGAAGTGTCGCCCCTGCCGACACCCCGGCCCGCGAGATCCGAGCTAGGTGTGCTCTCCGGCGAGCCGCTTCAGCCCTTCTTCAGGAAGCGAGTACGTGAACACGTCGGTCGCCGAGCGGCGCGCACCGAGGCGTTCGTAGAACCCGATCGCCGGATCGTTCCAGTCGAGCACGTGCCAGTCAATGCGGGCATGCCCGCGCTCGATCGCGTGGCGGACGAGCGCGACGAGCAGGGCCCGGCCGGTGCCGCGGCCGCGCTCGGCTTCCTCGACGTAGAGGTCCTCGAGCCACAGCATCGTGCGGGTGCGGAACGACGACATGACCGGGAAGAACAGCGCGTAGCCGACGAGCCGGCCGTCGCGCTCGGCGACCAGCGCTTCGCCGGCCGGGCGGGGCCCGAAGAGTAGCTCGCCCAGTTGTTCCTGCGTGCCGGTCACGTACTCGGTCCAGCGCTCGAACTCGGCGAGCCCCAGGAGAAGTTCCCACAGGCGGGGCAGGTCCCCGCGCGCGGCGAAGCGGACGCGGACGGAGTCCGTCATTCCCCGATCACCTTGACCAGCACGCGCTTCCTGCGGCGGCCGTCGAACTCGCCGTAGAAGATACGCTCCCAGGGCCCGAAGTCGAGCTGGCCGTTCGTGATCGCGACCACGACCTCGCGGCCCATCACCTGGCGCTTGAGATGCGCGTCGGCGTTGTCCTCGCCGGTGTCGTTGTGGCGGTACTGCGAGGTCGGCGCGTGCGGGGCGAGCTTCTCCAGCCACGCGTCGTAGTCGTGATGGAGGCCCGGCTCGTCGTCGTTGATGAACACGCTCGCCGAGATGTGCATGGCGTTGACGAGCACCAGACCCTCCTGCACGCCCGACTCGCGAACGCAGCGCTCGACTTCCGGGGTGATGTTGAGGAAGGCACGGCGCTGCGGCACGTTCATCCACAGGTATTCGGTGCGGGACTTCATGGCGCGGCGACGGTAGCACGGCGGCGCGCCGGCGCGCCCGGGGCGGAAGCCTCCGCCGGGTCCGCGACGGGCCGTGCGAGGCGCCCCGGCCGCGCGCCGCCGCGGGACCTGTTCGCCCCTCGAAGCCTCTGCTACCTTGCGCCGCACCCAAAACGCACGGCCTGGGCGCGCACGCGCGCCCCAGCGCGTCCCTCGCCGAGGAGGAGCCCCGCATGTCGCTACCCGATGTCGTGATCGTCGCCGGCGCGCGCACGCCGATGGCCGAATGGATCGGCGGCAAGCGTGGCGACGGGCTTCCCGGCGGAGCGCTCGCCTCGGTCTCGGCCCTCGAGCTGGGTGCGGTGGCCTCGCGTGCGGCGATCGAGCGGGCGGGGGTTCCCGCGGAAGTCTTCGACCACTGCGTGATGGGGAACGCGCTCCAGACCTCGGGCGACGCGCTCTACGGCGCCCGGCACGTCGCGCTCAAGGCGGGCCTGCGAACCGAGTGTCCGGCGCTGACCGTGAACCGGCTGTGCGGCTCGGGACTGCAGAGCGTGGCGAGCGCGGCGCAGATGCTGCAGCTGTCCGAGGCGAGCTGGGTGCTCGCGGGCGGCATGGAGAACATGAGCCAGGCCCCGCACGTGCTGCGCGGCGCGCGCTCCGGCTTTCGCTTCGGCACCTCCCCTCCGCTCGAGGACCTGCTGTTCGTGGCGCTCAAGGATTCGCGCTGCGACCTGTTCATGGCGCAGACGAGCGACAACCTCGCGCGCAGGTACGGCATCACCCGCGAGGCCCAGGACGCCTTCGCCCTGCGCTCGCACCGGCTGGCGAACGCCGCGAACACCAATGGCCGGTTCGCCGAGGAGGTCGTGCCGGTCGAGGCGAAGGCGGGCAGGAAGACGGTGATCGTGGACAGGGACGACCACCTGTTTCCCGGCACCAGCGCCGAGAAGCTGGCGGCGCTGCCGGCCGCGTTCGGGCCCGACTCGTTCGTCACCGCGGGCAACGCGAGCGGCGTCGTGGACGGCGCCGCCGCCGTGGTCGTGACGACCGCGGCCGGCGCGGCGACCGCGGGCGTTAAGCCGCTCGCGTTCGTGCGCGCGTGGGCCGCGGTCGGCGTGGATCCCGCCTACATGGGCATCGGTCCGGCTCCGGCGATTCGCGCGACGCTCGCGCGCGCGGGGATGTCCCTGGACTCGATCGGCCTGTTCGAGATCAACGAGGCGTTCGCCGGCCAGTTCCTGGCGGTCGAGAAGGAACTGGGGCTCGATCGCGAGAAGGTGAACGTGAACGGCGGCGCCATCGGGCTCGGCCACCCGCTCGGCGCGACGGGAACCCGGTTGATCCACACCCTCGCCCTCGAGCTGAGGCGGCGCGACACGCGCTTCGGCGTGGCCGCGGCCTGCATCGGCGGCGGGCAGGGCATGGCCGTTCTGATCGAGAAGGCGTAGCCCCACCCTGGAGCCCTCATGTCCGCCACCACCGACACGGCCACGAGCGCGCCCGCGAACGCGTCGTGGAAGTTCCCGCGAGCGTTCTGGTTCGCGAACGCCTCCGAGCTCTGCGAACGCGCCGCCTACTACGGCACGTTCATCGCGCTGCGCACCTACTTGCTGCGCGTCGTTCATCTCGACGACGTGCAGGCGGGGTTCGTGGCCGGCCTGTTCGGCGCGCTCATCTACCTGTTTCCGTTCTTCACCGGCGCGCTGGCCGACCGCCTGGGATTCCGCAATTCGTTGATGCTGGCGTTCGGCCTGCTGACCGTCGGCTACGCCTCGCTCGGACGGTTCCACGACTTCGGGCAGGTGATGGCCGCGCTGCTGCTGGTCGTGATCGGCGGCGCGTTCGTCAAGCCGGTCATCACCGGAACGGCCTCCAAGTCGTCCAATCCCGCGAACCGGGCGCGCGCGTTCTCGATCTTCTACATGATGGTCAACATCGGCTCCTTCACGGGCAAGACCATCGTCGCGCCGATCCGGATCGAGATGGGCGTCGGCAACGTGCCCTACTTCTCCGCCGTGGCCGCGCTGGTGGGCCTGCTGATCATCGCCTTCACGTTCTTCCCGAAGGAAAACGGGGCCGATCGCCCGCGCAGCATCACCGAGACGCTGCGCGGCATGGTGACGGTGATGGGCAACGCGCGCTTCACCGCGCTCATCCTGATCACCGCCGGCTTCTGGGCGATCCAGGGCCAGCTGTACGCCTCCATGCCGGACTACGTGATCCGCATGGCCGGCGAAACCTACAAGCCCGAGTGGTACGCGAACGTGAACCCGCTGGTGGTGGTGCTGTGCGTGGTCTGGGTCACGCAGCTCGTGCGCTCGTGGGCTCCCGAGGCCTCGATCACCGTGGCGATGGTGCTGATCCCGCTGTCGTCACTCGCCATGGCCATGTCGCACCTGTTCGCCGGCCACGTGAACGTCTTCGGGGCGAGCGTTCACCCGATCACCCTCATGATGGTCGTCGGCATCGCGATCCAGGGCTTCGCCGAGTGCTTCCTCAGCCCCAAGTACCTCGAGTTCGCCTCGAAGCAGGCTCCGCCCGGGCGCGAGGGGCTCTACCTCGGTTACGCGCACATGAACACGTTCTTCGCCTGGCTGTTCGGCTTCATCTTCGCCGGCTACCTGCTCAAGGCGTTCTGTCCCGACCCCTCGACGCTCGCGCCGGCCGTGCAGGCGCAGCACACGGCCTGGCTCGCGGGACAGGCGGCGATGCCCGAGGCGTACGCGCACGCCTACTGGCTGTGGTACGCGTTCGCCGGCGTCGGCGTGGTCTCGCTGGTGGCGATGATCGTGTTCATGCTCGTGACCCGGGCGGCCGACGCGCGCAGGCCGAAGGCGACGTAGCGGAGCCGCGGGGCGGAGCGGCGACGGGGCCCCGCGCGCATCCGGCTTGACTAGCACCGGACTTGCCCGGCGCGGCCCCGGCACGGTTTACTCAACGGCGCTTCGCTGCCGAACCTTCCCTCACGCGGGAGCCTCCGATGGACGAACGCGAGCTCATCTACGACTGGAACGAGCACGGTGAGCACTGGGCCGCTCCCCCGGGCGGCGTCCAGTTCGACGACGAGACCCTGCGCGACGGCCTGCAATCGCCCTCGGTGCGGACGCCGACCATCGGGCAGAAGATCGAACTGCTCCACCTGATGGAACGGCTGGGCATTCATACCGCCGACATCGGGCTTCCGGGCGCGGGCCCGCACGTCGTGCGCGACGTGGCGCTGCTCGCGCAGGAGATCGTCTCCTCGAAGCTGCGCATCCGGGCGAACTGCGCGGCGCGCACGATGGTGCGCGACATCCAGCCGGTCGTGGACGTTTCCCAGAAGGTCGGATTGCCGATCGAGGTGTGCACGTTCATCGGCTCCTCCCCGATTCGCCAGTACGCCGAGAACTGGACCGACGAGATGATGCTGCAGCACACCCGCGAGGCGGTCACGTTCGCGGTCCAGCACGGCCTCGAAGTGATGTACGTGACCGAGGACACGATCCGTGCGCATCCGGGCACCCTGCGGTCGCTGCTGTTGACGGCCATCGAGTGCGGGGCGAAGCGGCTGTGCCTGTGCGACACGGTGGGCCACGCCACCCCGTCGGGCGTGCGCAACCTGCTCGGCTACGTCACCGGCCTGGTGCGCGAGAGCGGCGTCGACGTCGGCATCGACTGGCACGGCCACAACGACCGCGGCCTGTCGGTCATCAACACGATCGCGGCGATCCGCGCGGGCGCGACCCGCGTGCACGGCTGCGCGATCGGCATCGGCGAGCGCGTCGGCAACACGCCGATGGACCAGTTGCTCGTGAACCTGCGGCTGCTCGGCTGGATTGACAACGACCTCACCGCGCTCATGGAGTACGGCGAGAAGGCGTCGCGCTACACGGGGGTGCCGCTGCCGGTGAACTACCCGATGGTCGGCGCCGACGCGTTTCGCACCGGCACCGGCGTTCACGCCGCGGCGGTGATCAAGGCGTACCGCAAGGGGCAGGACTGGCTCGCCGATCGCGTCTACTCCGGCGTGCCCGCCGGCATCGTCGGCCGGCGACAGGAGATCGAGGTCGGGCCCATGAGCGGAGAGAGCAACGTCGTCTACTGGCTCGAGTCCCGCCGGATCGAGCCCCGCCCGGAGCGGGTCCAGGCCGTCTTCCAGCGCGCCAAGAGCGTGGACCGCGTCCTCACGGACGACGAAATCCACGCGGTGCTCGCGGCGCTGGCCGAGTCGCACGCGCGGTGAATCGCGCGGCGCTCTCATCCGCGCTGGGACTCGCCACGCTGCTGGCCGGCGCCACGACCGTTCGCTGCGGCGCCGCGACCAGCCCAGGGACGGCGGTGCGACAGCCGGCCACCCGCTCCCACCCGGCCGGGCGTGCCGCCGCGCCGGGCGCGAAGCGGGAGCCCGGGCAGGTGACGCCGGCCTCGGTCGCCTCGGAGGCGAGGACGCACGAGGACGCGGGTGCCTACGGGCTCGCGCTCGAGCAGCTCCGCCGGCTACGACCCATGGTGGCCCTCGACGGCGATCTCGAGCTCGCGACGGCGCTCGACGAGGCGCGTTCGAACCTGCTCGACAGCGCCTGGGTGCGCCTCAACTCCCCCCTGCTGACGGCGGCGCTGGCGGATACCGGAGTGCCCGAGCGCTGGCGCGACTATCCGTTCCAGCGCGAGCCGTTCTGGCTGAACGGCCGCTTCGACGGCTGGTACTGGTACGTCGCGCGCGCGCGCGCCGAAACGGCGCTGCGCCTGCGTCGCTGGGACGAGGCGGTCGCGGCCGCGCGCATCGCCGTGCACGCCCGCCCGCTCTCGGGCAAGGAGCACCTGCTGCTCGCGCTGTCGCTGGCGCACGCGGGCGACCTGCGCGGCGCGGCCGAGGAGGCGGCGCGAGCGCACGCGCTCGATCCGCTGCTGCCCGAGTCGCGGTATCTCTCCGGGCTGCTGGCGTGGCGCGCCGGACATCGCGCGCTGGCGCGGGCGGCGTTTCAGGCGGCGCGCGAGGGCGACTCGACCTTCCGCGCACCCGCGCTGGCGCTCTCGCGCCTGCTCGTGCCGGGCCTGGCGCCCGACTCGCTGCCGACGCGCTTCCTGACCGGGCTGCGGCGGGCCGGCGAGCTGACCTCCAGGGTGCGGCCCAAGCTCGAGGAGTACGTGCAGTTCGACCAGCTCGCGACTCTGTTCGGCCGGCCGGTTCGCGCGGTGCCGGATTCCCTCAAGGCGGCGATGGGATTGACCCGCCCGCTGCGCCTCTACGTGACGGTGCTGGTGGACCAGACCGGGCGCGTGGTGATGG
The DNA here is from genome assembly GCA_020847735.1 of Candidatus Eisenbacteria bacterium. Lineage (NCBI taxonomy): Bacteria > Candidatus Eiseniibacteriota > Candidatus Eiseniibacteriota bacterium. Next base: position 21,889 of record JADLBL010000024.1, on the reverse strand, counting down.
ACGACCTGCCCTGGCTGCCGCCGGGACACTTCCCGGAACCGATGCTCGCCGCCGTGCTCGGCGATGCCGCGCGCTGGCACTTTCGCCCGGCGCTCAAGCTCGGCAAGCCCCGCATCTCCTACGCGACCGTCGAGTACGAGCTGACCCCCTGAGCGCGGTCCGCCGCGCGACGAGAGAGGATCCAACGTGTCCCGCAACCATCGGATCGCCGTCATCCCGGGCGACGGCATCGGGCCCGAAGTCGTGCGCGAGGGCCTGCGCGTGCTCGAACACGTCGCCGCGCTCGAAGGCTTCTCCGTTTCGCTGACCCGCTACCCCTTCGGCGCCGAGCACTACCTGAAGACGCAGGAAGTGCTGCCGGAGCCGGCGTTCGAGGAGATCCGGGGCATGCACGCGGTGCTGCTCGGGGCGATCGGCGATCCGCGCATGGCGCCGGGCTTTCTCGAGTTCGGCATCGTCGCCCGCCTGCGCTTCGGGCTCGACCTGTACGCCAACCTGCGCCCGGTGAAACTCCACGACGAGTACCTCTGCCCGCTCAAGGGCAAGGGGCCCGAGCAGCTCGACTTCGTGGTCGTGCGCGAGAACACCGAGGACGCCTACGCGGGCATGTGGGGCCAGTTCAAGAAGGGCACGCCGGACGAGGTGGCGACGCAGGAGATCCTGTTCACGCGCAAGGGCGTCGAGCGCGTCCTTCGCTACGCGTTCGAACTCTGCCGCGCTCGGAACCGGCGGCGCAAGCTCACGCTGCTCACCAAGGCGAACGCGATCCGGGCGATGGAGCTGTGGACGCGAACCTTCGCCGAGGTCGGCGCCGAGTACCCCGACATCCAGCGCGAGCACCAGTACATTGACGCCGCGTGCATGTTCGTCGTGACCGCGCCGGAGCAGTACGACACGGTCGTCACCAGCAACATGTTCGGCGACATCTTCACCGACCTCGGCGCGGCGCTGGTCGGCGGACTGGGCATCGCCGCGAGCGGGAACCTCCACCCGGGGCGCGTCAGCCTGTTCGAGAGCATCCATGGCTCGGCCCCGCAGTTCGCCGGCCAGAACCGCGCCAACCCGCTGGCCACCATCATGGCCGTCTCGATGATGCTCGAGTATCTCGGGGAGCGCGCCGCGGCCGCCCGCGTCGAGGGCGCGGTCGTGAAGCTGCTGCGCTCGCGCGCCCTTCCGAACCTGGGTATGGACTCCGGCTTCGGCACCGACCGCGTCGGGGAACTGGTGCTCGCCGAACTGAAGGCCGCGCCCACCGCCTGAGGTTTCGCCGGGCAGGCGGCCGCGGCGCGCTCCCAACGCGCCCTCCGGGCTCGAAGCACCCGGGATCGTACGGCTGAAAACGGTACCAATCACCTCTCGGGAGATGGGACCGGACGTGGCCCGGGGATGCGCGTTCCAACTATCTGGAACGGCCGCAAACTTTACTTGGGTTCTTTTCCTTCCGCGTGCATATTGCGTCCAGGCAGGCGATCGAGCTCGACATCCGCAGGGCTGCATTACGGCCGTTCGATCGTGAGCCACGCCCGGGTCCCCCCCGCTATGCCGGGCACGCAGGTCGTCCATTTCCGTCGTGTGGCACGCGCCGCGCGTTCAAGGTTCATCCATGGCCCGCCCCATTGCCCGCGCGCTCGGTCATCCCATTCCGTTTCGTGCCGCCGGAGCCTCCTCCCCGAGGCAGGCGGTCCGAACCGCCGCGGCCGTCGTGAACCTGCGCTTCGCGCTGCCTCGCGCCGCGCTGACCGACGTGCACGTGGTGGACGAGCGCGACCGGCGCGTGCGAACGCTGGCGTGCGGCGAGCTGACGGCGGGCGAACACGCGATCGTCTGGGACGGCCTCGACGAGTCGGGCGCGCGCTGCCCGGCTGGCCGATACATCCTGCGGCTCGAGACCGCCGGCAGCCTGCTGACTTCGCGCGTCGTCTCGCTCGCGTAGGCGCCGGGCGCGGTCCCGCCGCGACCGAACGTGTTACTCGTTGGGTTCGACGGCCGGCGACAGGAAGCGCTCGGCCCAGCGATAGCCTTCGAGCACCAGCAGCGCCAGGACGGTTCCGGTGACCGCCAGCCCGTAGGCCTTCACGCCCACCGCGGTGCCGATGGCCGCCACCATCCAGATGCTCGCGGCGGTCGTCAGCCCGGCCACGTAGCCCTCCTGGCGCAGGATGCTGCCCGCACCGAGGAATCCGACGCCCGTGACGACGCCGTGAACGATGCGCGAGGCGTCGAGGCTCTGCCCCCCATACGCATGATAGGCGTAGGAGGTCAGCAGGCAGAACATCGTCGAGCCCAGGCAGACGAGCACGTGCGTGCGCAGTCCCGCCGGCTTGCGGCCCATCTGCCGCTCCAGCCCGACCAGCGTGCCCAGGACGAGCGACAGGGACATCGGCAGGAGGTCCTGGAAGTACTCGCTCATGACGCCTCCTTGCGTGACGCGCGGGACCACCGCGCGAGGCCTGGCCGCGGGGAGCCGGGGTCGTTCACCCGCGGACCGCCCACATTACCTGCGTTCGAACTTCGCGGGCCGCTTCTCGAGGAAGGCCCGCATGCCTTCGTGCATGTCGTCGGTCGCGGCCAGCATTCCGAAGCGCGAACTCTCGAAGCGCAGACCCTGTTCGAGCGGCAGGCTCATGCCGCGCACCACGCTCTCGATGGCGTTCTCGACGGCGACGGGGCCGTTCTTGAGGATGGTCTCGGCCAGCGCGACGGCCTCTTCCAGGAGCTGTCCCTGCGGCACGACCCGGTTCACGAGCCCGATGCGCTCGGCCTCCTCCGCCTTCACGTTCCGGCCCGAGAGAATCAGTTCGAGCGCCCGGCCCTGGCCGACGAGCCGTGGAAGCCTCTGCGAGCCGCCGTAGCCCGGGATGATTCCCAGCTTGACCTCCGGCAGTCCGAGAACGGCGTTGTCCGAGGCGAGGCGGATGTGGCAACCGAGGGCGATCTCGCAGCCCCCGCCGAGCGCGAAGCCGTTGACGGCGGCGATGACGGGCTTGGGGCTGCGTTCGAGCAGGTCCACGACGCCCTGCCCGAAGCGCGAGAGATCCTCCGCCCCGGCCGGCCCCAGCGGGGCCAGCTCGGCGATGTCGGCGCCGGCGATGAACGCCTTCGGCCCCGCTCCGGTCACGACGAGCGCGCCCTGCGTCGGATCGGCGATGAACGCGCGCACCGCCCCGGCGATCTCCCCGAGGGTCGTGCGGTCGATGGCGTTGAGCTTCTCGGGTCGGTTCACCGTCAGGACCGTCACCGCCCCGCGGCGCTCGATCAGGAGGTTCCCGTAGGCGAGCGTGCTTGTGCTCATCTTCCTCTCCCTGTGAAGGCGGGCGATTCCGTAAAGCGCGCGCGAGTATAGGGGCGCCCGGGAAAGCCCGGCAAATCCGGCGTGGTCCGCGTCACCGGCAGGCGATACACTGCCTCGTCCTTCACTGTTCACGGGAGCATACGCATGGCAGATCCGACCACCCCATCCGCTTCGTTCGACCTCGGCCGGCTCCAGGCGGAGATCGACTTCATCTCGGAGTTGAGCTCGGTCGTCGCGGGCTCGTCCGAACTCCAACCCATCCTCGACTGGATGGCCCCGAAGACCGCGGGCCTGCTGGGCGCCGACGAGTGCAGCATCCGCCTGATGAGCGCCGACCGCTCCACGACCCAGACCGTGGTCAACATGGTGCGGGGCGGGCACGAAGCGGGCACTTCCTCGTGGCCGCCTCCGCTCAAGAACGCCGTGATGGGATTCCTGACGATCTGTCCGGGCGAGCTCTCCACGACCGACATCCTCTCCGATCCGCGGTTTCCGGCGCTGCGCAACGTCGCCTCGCCGGTGCGGGCCCTGCTCGCGGTGCCGCTTCGGGTGGACGGCGCCGTCACCGGAATGCTCGCGGTCAGCCAGCGCGAGCCCGGACACGTCTGGGACGCCGCCGACGCCAAGCTGCTCTCGATCGTCGCCAGTCACTCCGCCGGGGTGCTCGAAAAAGCCCGTCTGCGCGCCGAGGCGGAGGAGAAGCGCCGCCTGCAGCTGGAGAAGGAGAAGATCGAGAAGGAGCTGCTGCTCGCGCGCGAGATCCAGATGCGGCTGGTTCCCGAGCAACTCCTCGAGTGCGGGCCGTGGCGCGCCGACGGAAGGCTCGTCCCGGCGCGCCAGGTCGGGGGCGACTACTACGATTACTTCCCCATCGAGGGCGGCCGCTTCGCGGTCGCGCTCGCCGACGTCTCCGGCAAGGGCGTCCCGGCGGCGCTGCTGGTGAGCACCGTGCAGGGCACGCTGCGCGCGTTCTGCGACGGGCGGCGCCCGCCGCGCGAGGTGATTCGCGAGCTGAACCGGGCCGTCGTGCGTCACGCGGGCTCGGGGCGCTTCGTCACCCTCTTCTACGCCGAGCTCGATCCGCGAACGTGGGAGCTGCGTTACGTGAACGCCGGCCACAACTACCCGCTCCTGCGCCGCGCCGGCGGCGAGATCGAGCGGCTGGAGACGGGCGGCGTGCCGCTCGGCCTGTTCGAGGACGCGCAGTACGAGGAGAGCGTGATCCCGTTCGGGGACCGCGACGGCCTGCTTCTGTTCAGTGACGGCATCACCGAGGCGATGGACGTCCTGCAGGCCGAATACGGCGACGACCGCCTCGCGGCGCTGTGGGAAACGCATCCACTCGACGGCCCCGGCGAGTTCACCGCGCGCCTGATCTCGGACGTCGCGTTGTTCCGCGGCGCGGCCGCGCAGAGCGACGACATCACCGTCGTCGTGGTCGGCCGGCGCCCGGAAGTCTGACCATTCCGCGCCGTCGCGGAGCCGGGTTGCGGGGCTGGCTCGCCCGGCTGGGACTCGCCGCCCTCGCGGTGATGCTCGGCCTGTTCGCGTGGGCCTGGGTGCGTACGCAGGCGATCGACGTTGGGACGCTGGCCCGCCACGACCCGGGGCGCACGGCGCTGATGCGCCAGCGCGAACGCGAGGCCGCGGCGGCCGGCCGCCGCGCCCGCGAAGACCGCATCTGGGTGCCGTACTCGCGGATCTCGCCGCACCTTCGCCGCGCGGTGCTCATCGCCGAGGACGATGCGTTCTTCTCGCACGGCGGCCTCGACTGGAACGAGATCCGGGAGAGCGCGAAGCACGACCTGCGGACCGGGCGGCTCGCCCGCGGCGGCAGCACGATCACGCAGCAGCTCGCGAAGAACCTGTGGCTCGGAACCGCGCGCACGCCCATGCGCAAACTCGAGGAGGTCCTGCTGGCCATTCGCCTCGAACGCGCGCTCACCAAGCGGCGGATCTTCGAGCTCTACCTGAACGTCATCGAGTGGGGTGACGGCGTCTACGGGTGCGAGGCGGCGGCGCGGCACTGGTTCGGAACGAGCGCCGCCGCGCTCGACGCGCGGCAGTCCGTCCGGCTCGCGGCGGTCATCATCAACCCGCGCCGCTATTCGCCGACCGAGCCTCCCCGGCGCATCGAGCGCCGCGTCCGCATGATCGCCTCACGCATGCGGCGTCGCGGCGAGCTGTCGGAGTCCGACTGGCGCGCCGTTCTGGGCCTTGAGCCGCCCGCGACCGGGGTTCCCCGGGCGCCGGCCGAAGAGCCGGTCCCCGGTCCGCCGGAACGTGGCGCGGCGCCGGCGCCGCCCGACAGCCTGCCCTGAGCGCGGCGTTCAGCCGCCCAGCGCCTGCTTCACCAGACGCGAGACCGCACTGCCCTCGGCGCGGCCCTTCACCTGGGCCATGACGGCCCCGATGACCTTGCCCATGTCCTTCGGGCCCGCCGCGCCCGTGGACGCGACGGCCTTCCCGACGATCTCGGCGAGCGCGTCCTCGGAAAGCGCCGCCGGCAGGTAGCGCTGCGTGACCGCGATCTCGCGCTCTTCGGCGGCGTTCAGGTCGGCGCGGCCGTGACGGGCGTTGATCTCGATCGTCTCCCGCCGCTTCTTGACGTAGCGCTGGAGGATCTCGATCTCCTCCTCGGCGCTCAGCGTCGCCTCCCTGGGCTTCGCCGTCTTCGCCTCCATCAGAGCCGCCTTGAGCATGCGCAGCGTGCTCAGGGTCTCCGCGTCCCTGTCCTTCATCGCCCTCACCAGGTCGGTCTGCAGGCGCGCCTGGATCGTGGCGTCGTCGTTCGCGCTCATCCGGCTCCTCCGGGTTGTGCCCCGCGCACCGGGGCGGCGCGAACTCTAGTGGACTTTCGACGATTCGGCATCCGGGGCAGCGAGAACCCCCTCCGGACCTGCTCACCCGGGTCACCGCTTCGCGGAGAGCGGCACCTCGATTCCCGCCGTGTAGATCGTGTTGTCGCGCGTCGTGAAGTCGAAGCGGCTGTTGCGCTCGACGCCGAGCCGCACGAAGCGGAACTTCGCGTCGGCGGCCCAGCCGATCGTCTTTCGGCTGGCCGGCGCGACGGTGAGCTGGAACCAGTCGTTTGCCTCGTTCGCGAAACGCGCGCGCACCGGCACGACCCAGAGTCCCTCCTCGCGCGGATCGCGGATCACGGTCAGCCCGGCGAAGGAGTACGAGTGCCAGTACACGTCGGCCCCGACCTCGCCGACGACCAGCGTCTCGTCGTCGGTGACGATCGGACTCACGGCCGCGCGGGCGACCCAGCGCTGGCCGATCACCTGCCCGGTCTCGAGGAAGAAGCGTTCGGCGTGCCGTTCGTGCCGCCACGCCACGTCGTACGACGAGCGGCGGCGGTCCCGGAACGTCAGACCGAGTTCGGGTCGGAACTGGTCCTCGCCTCGCTCGAAGTCCCAGTACTCGAGCTGGACGTGGAAGGGGCCGGGCGCCACGTAGGCGATGACGTCACGCATGGCCTCACCGTCGGAGAAATCCCAGTAGCGCACCTGCGCCCCGGCCACCGGCGCGGCCGCGACGGGCGCGGCGGTGAGCGCGGCCAGGAGCATCGCGAGGCAGATCGGTCGTCTCATGCCGGTATCCGGTCCTGCGGCCCGCGCCGCGGCTTCATGGTCTGCTTGACGTAGCGCAGCCACGCCCAGGTGAAGAGGGCCGCGGTGCGCAGGATCGTGTTCACGGCGCCGTAGACGGGATAGAAGAGCAGGACGCCGAGCGGAGCGCGGCGATTCGAGCCGGGCTCGCGAATCACCATCCACGGGAACATCTCGAACGCCAGGTAGAGCAGGTAGAGGACCAGGGCCCACCAGCGCAACCCCGGTGTCACCGCGAGCACGAAGATGGACCAGGTCTTGAGCGGATCGGTGATCACGGTGAACAGGTTGTAGGCCATCTCGTAGCGCAGCCGCCAGCTGACGTTTCGCTTCGCGGCCAGCTTGATCATGTTGAAGACCTGGTGGTAGGTCCCGGGGTACCAGCCGAACAGGCGCTGTCGCGCCCACTCGCGCCAGCCGAAGGGCGTGACCGTCCACACCGGTTCGCTCGCGAAGGCGATGTGCCGGTCGTTGAGCAGGTGCAGGATCGTCCGCTGCAGGTCCTCGCCCTGGAACACGCAGGTGTGCTCGTGGTGCAGGGCCTGCAGATCGTCACGCCGGAACAATCCAATCGCGCCCGAGACGCAGCTCACGGACTGCGTGACGTCGTGGAAGCGCTTGCCGATCTCCATGCTCTTCGCGTACTCGTAGCGCTGCACGGCGCCGAGGAAGGTGTTCCCGCGCGCGCCGTCGCGATTGCGCCGGTCCGGCAGCACCTGGAAGGCGACGGCGTCGCTGCCGCCGACGGTGAGCAGCGAAGTCGGGATTCGCGAGGTGCCCAGCCGCGTGTCGTCGTCCAGCAGCAGCACGAGCGGCGTCCCGACCCGGTGGATCGCGAAGTTGATCGCCGAGGCCTTGCCCTTCGATTTCTCGAACCGGTGCACCGTGCAGCCGAGCCCGCGGGCCACCTCCGAGGTTCCATCGGTGCTGCCATCGTCCACGACGTGGACCCGCTCGGCCGGGATGAGCTTCACCAGCTCGCCGATCGTCTCCGGCAGCACCGCGGCACCGTTCCGGCAGGCGATGACCGCGCTCACCAGCGAAGTGTCCTGCTCGAAGCTCCGCGGCTCGGAACGACCGAGCAGCTCGATCACGAGCTTGACGAAGTCCACGAGCGTGCAGAACAGCACCACGAACAGCAGGTGTCCCGGCCAGCCGCCGGAGGTCGCAGCGCCGTCGAGCGGCGAGACGAAGCCCGGAACCAGAAGCGACCAGAAGTTCATCGGCCGTGCCTCCCGGAGCGGCGCGCATGCTTGACCGTGCCCGAAGCGCTCCCTACGCTGCCGCGCGATCCGACGTCCGTCCCACGCAGGAGGCACGCTTGAACCGCGAGCAACGACTGGCCGAGCTTCAACGTCGGCGCGAGCAGGCGCTGGCCGGCGGCGGCGCCGAGCGCGTCGCGAAGATCCACGCCAAGGGTCGACTCACCGCCCGCGAGCGCCTCGAGCTGCTGCTGGACCCGGGCTCGTTCACGGAGGTGGGAACGTTCGTCACGCACCGCTGCGCCGACTTCGGCATGGCCGACAGGCGAATCACCGGTGACGGCGTCGTGGCCGGATTCGGCCACGTGGACGGCCGTCTCGTCTACGTGTTCGCCCAGGACTTCACCGTGTTCGGCGGAACGATGAGCGAAGCCAACGCGAAGAAGATCTGCGCCATCATGGATCTCGCGATGGACAACGGCGCGCCGGTCGTCGGGCTGAACGATTCCGGCGGTGCGCGCATCCAGGAAGGCGTGCTCTCGCTGGGCGCCTACGCGGACATCTTCCTGCGCAACACGCTCGCCTCGGGCGTCGTGCCGCAGATCTCGGTCGTCATGGGCCCGTGCGCCGGCGGCGCCGTCTACTCCCCGGCCATCACGGACTTCACGATCATGGTGCAGGGCACGAGCCACATGTTCGTGACCGGCCCGGAGGTCATCAAGGCCGTCACCGCCGAGGACGTGACCTTCGAAGACCTCGGCGGCGCCATGACGCACAACACCAAGAGCGGAGTCGCCCATTTCGCGGCGGCCGACGACGCCGACGCCATTCGACATGTACGGCGGCTGCTTTCGTTCCTGCCCGGAAACAACGCCGAAGACGCCCCGCGCCGCAACGCCACGGACCCCGTGGACCGGCGGGCGCCGGAACTCGCGACGTTGGTGCCCGAGTCGCCCGACCGGCCCTACGACATGAAGGAACTGGTCCGCCACGTCGTGGACGACGGGGAGTTCTTCGAGGTGCACGAGCACTTCGCGGGCAACATCATCGTGGGTTTCGCGCGCCTGAACGGGCGTCCGGTGGGCATCGTCGGCAACCAGCCGAGCGTCCTGGCCGGAGTGCTCGACATCGACTCGTCGGTCAAGGGCGCGCGCTTCGTCCGATTCTGCGACGCGTTCAACATTCCCCTCGTGACGTTCGAGGACGTGCCCGGCTTCCTGCCCGGCACGCGGCAGGAATGGGGCGGCATCATCCGCCACGGCGCCAAGCTGCTGTACGCCTACTGCGAAGCGACCGTCCCGAAGCTGACGGTGGTCGTTCGCAAGGCCTATGGCGGCGCCTACGACGTCATGTCGAGCAAGCACATCCGCGGCGACTACAACGTCGCCTGGCCGAGCGCGGAGATGGCGGTCATGGGCGCCGACGGCGCGGTCAACATCCTTTACCGCGACGAGATCGCGAAGGCCGCGGACCCCGCCGCCGAACGGCGACGGCGGATCGCCGAATACAACGACAAGTTCGCCTCCCCGTACATCGCCGCCGCGCTGGGCTTCCTGGACGACGTGATCGAGCCCCAGGAGACGCGACCGAAACTGATCGCGGCTCTCGAGATGCTGCGGAACAAGCGCCAGAGCTCGCCTTCGAAGAAGCACGGCAATCCCCCGCTGTAGGCCATCGCGGCGTCGTCGCATCGAGCGGGTGACCCGGACCGGGGCGGGACCGGGACCAAAGGGCGGGTGAATACGGCGAAAATCGTAACCATGCGTTCATGCCCCGTTCAAAGGGTCATTCCGCCGTCGCGAGGGGCAAACCACCCTGCGGTGCGCCGGGGAATTCGCCGCGGGAGCGCGGATTGACCCGGCTCAGACGACCAGCATGGCGTCCCCGTAGGAGTAGAAGCGATAGCGCTCGCGGACCGCGTGCGCGTAGGCCGCCCGCAGGAGATCCCCGCCCGCGAACGCCGCCACCAGCAACAGCAGCGTGGTTCGCGGCAGGTGGAAGTTCGTCATGAGCGCGTCGGCCGCCTGAAACGCGTAGGGCGGATGAATGAACTTGCGCGTCCAGCCCGAGCCCGCGCCGAGCGTTCCACCGCACGCGTCGCAGGCGCTCTCGAGCGCGCGAACGCTCGTCGTTCCCACGACGACGATCCGGCCTCCCGCGGCGCGCGCGGAGTTCAGCGTCGCCGCCGCCTCCGCGGACACCTCGTACCACTCCTCGTCCATGCGATGGCTCGCCGGATCGGCCGCGGTCACCGGCCGGAACGTGCCCGGCCCGACGTGCAGCAGAAGCTTCGCGCGCGCCACGCCCAGCGCTCCGAGATCCGCGAGCAGCCCGGGCGTGAAATGAAGCCCCGCGGTCGGCGATGCGACCGCGCCATCCACACGCGCGTAGACCGTCTGGTAGCGTTCGCGATCCTCAGCCGCCGCGGCGCGGCGAATGTAGGGCGGCAGCGGAATCTCGCCGTGCACCCGCAACACGGCGTCGAGGTCGCCGCGCTGCACCCGCAGGACCCGCTCTCCCGCCTCACCTTCGGCGACCACCGCGAGTTCGAGGGCGCCGCCGGCCGCCGTGAGCACCAGGCCCACCGCGGCGTGCTTCGCGGGCCGCGCCAGCACACGCCAGCACTCCCCCTCCCCGGCTTCGGGGCGGACGAACAGCAGCTCGACGCGGCCGCCGGTGGGGCGGTGCGCGAACAGCCTGGCCGGCCGCACCCGCGTCTCGTTCAGCGCCAGCGCATCGCCCGCGCGCAACCACCGGGGCAGGTCGGCGACGGTCTGGTCGTGCAGCGCGCCCCCGGCGCGCTCGACGACCAGCAGGCGGGCCGCCTCGCGCCGCTGCGCCGGGTGCTGCGCGATCAACGCCTCGGGAAGGTCGTAGTCGAGGTCTTCGAGCCGCACGGTAACGCCGGCGCTCAGGCGAGTGGCAGTTCCGGCTGGTCGGTCCGCGACTCGCCGTCGCGCAGCCGCGCCGGCAGCGGCACCGACAGGTGCTCGTAAGCCAGACGCGTCGCCTCCCGGCCACGCGCGGTGCGCCGCACGAATCCCTCCTGCACGAGAAACGGCTCATAGACGTCCTCGAGCGTTCCGGCGTCCTCCCCGAGCACGACCGCGAGCGACTGCAGTCCGACCGGACCGCCGTCGTACCGCTGGATGAGCGCTTCGAGCATGCGCCGGTCCATCTCGTCGAGGCCGCGCTCATCCACCTCCAGCAGGCGAAGCGCCTCGCGGGTGACGCCGAGTTCCACCCGGCCGTCGGACTTGATGAGCGCGAAGTCCCGAACCCGGCGGAGCAGCCGATTGGCGACGCGCGGGGTGCCGCGCGAGCGCCGGGCGATCTCGCGGGCCGCGTCGTCGTCCACCACCGTTTCGAGAATGCCCGCGGATCGGCGGACGATGTGCCGCAGGTCCTCGACCGCGTAGAAGTCCATGCGCAGCGTGACCCCGAAGCGGGCCCGCATCGGCGCCGAGAGCAGGCCGGATCGCGTCGTGGCCCCGACGAGCGTGAACGGCTCGAGATTGAGCTTGAGCGAACGGGCGCTCGGTCCGCGGTCGATCAGCACGTCGAGCGTGAAGTCCTCGAGCGCGCTGTAGAGGTACTCCTCGACGATCGGGCTGAGGCGATGGATCTCGTCCACGAAAAGGATCCCGCGCGGTCCGAGGTTGGTGAGAAGGCCGGCGAGGTCGCCGGCCTTCTCGATCACCGGCCCCGACGTGTGCGTGATCTCGACCCCCAGCTCGTGCGCCAGGATGCTGGCCAGCGTCGTCTTGCCGAGCCCGGGCGGCCCGTGGAACAGCACGTGGTCGAGCGCTTCGCCGCGGCGCCGGGCCGCCTCGAGGAAGATGGCGAGCGGCTCACGGATCTGCGGCTGGCCCACGAACTCCGACAGCGCCGAGGGCCGCAGGCGTTTTTCCTCGCGTGCGTCCTCGGGGAGCGGCGCGGGGTCGGCGAGCCGGCCGGGTCGCTCACCGGTGATCCTGCGGGGCTTGTCGCTCATGGCGGTATCCGGATCCTTCAGCGCGAGACGACCGCCGGCTTCGCCAGCCGAAGCAGGGCGCGCTTCACGATGTCTTCGAGGGAAAGGTCGGGCTGTTCGCCCCCGGCCTTGCGAACGGCGTCCTGCGCCTGCGTCGCAGAATAGCCGAGCGTCACCAGCGCCGCGACGGCGTCGTCGAAGCGCTCGGAACGCGGCAGGACTCCCGCCTCCCGTCCGCGAGCGCCGGCCGTGGCGGAACCGGCCGGCAGGAAGTCGAGCTTGTCCCGCAGTTCGACCACGAGCCGCTCGGCCGTCTTGCGGCCGATGCCCGGCACCGCGACGATCGCGCCGATCTGCTCCTCCCGGATCGCACGCACGAGCGCCGCCGGGGCGAGTCCCGAGAGCGCGGCGAGCGCGAGCCTCGGGCCCACGCCGCTCACCCCGATGAGCAGATCGAAGAGCCTCAGCTCGTCCGCGTTCGCGAAGCCGAAGAGCAGCAGGGCATCCTCGCGCACGATCTGGCGCGTGCGCAGGCGCGCTTCAGTGCCGGCCGGCGGGAGCGCCGCGAGCGTGTGCGAGGAGACCTGAACGAGGTAACCCACCCCTCCGGCCTCGAGGACGCACCAGCCCTCGCCCCGCTCCAGCAACTGGCCGCGCAGCGAGGCGATCACCGGGCCGCCCTCGCCAGCAGCGCTTCCCAGGCGCGTGCCGGCCTTGCCCCCGTCCCGCGCGCGGCGAAGCGCGAGCGGTTGAGGTGGCAAAGCGCGCCCGCGAGAGCGTCGGCGGCGTCCGCCTGCGGCGACGATTCCAGGCCGAGGATGCGCCGAACCATCGCCGCCACCTGTTCCTTGGCGGCGCCGCCGCGACCGGTGACCGCGAGCTTCACCTCGCGCGGCGTGTACTCGGCCAGCTCGATGCCCCGCTCGACCGCCGCCACCATGAGTGCGCCGCGGACGTGGCCGAGCACGAGCGTGGAACGCACGTTCTGGTGGTAGAAGGCCTCTTCGAGGACGACGGCATCCGGCGAGAACCGCTCGAGGATCGCCCCGGCCTCTCGAGCCAGGAAGTGAAGCCTCCGCGGCAGGTCGAGGCCCGCCCCGGGCGAGAGGGTTCCGCACTCGACGCAGCGAAACGCGTTGCCGGACCTTTCCACGAGGCCCCAGCCGGTCCGTCGGCTTCCGGGGTCCAGTCCCAGGACACGCATGGCGCGCATGCTGGGGCTATTGCGTGAGCTTCGCAAGGACTTCGTCGGGAAGGAGGAAGTTCGCGTAGACCTTCTGGACGTCGTCATTCTCCTCGAGTTGCTCGATGAGCCTGAGCACGCTGCCGGCCCCCTGCTCGGTCAGCGTCACGTGGATCGAGGCGAGCCGGGTCACCTCCGCGCTGGACATCGCGACCGAGCGGGCGGCCAGCGCCTCGCGCACCGACTCGAACGCCGACGGCGGCGTCAGGACCTCGAACGTGGCTCCTTCGGCGACGACGTCCTCCGCGCCCGCCTCCAGGGCCAACTCCAGCAGAGCGTCCTCGGCGATCGCTGCCCGGTCCACGACGATCACGCCTCGCGTCCGAAACAGGTACGACACGGCTCCGGCGGCGGCGAGGCTGCCGCCGAAGCGCGTGAAAAGGTGGCGAATGTCGTTCGCGGCACGATTGCGATTGTCGGTCGCGCACTCGACGAGGATCGCAACCCCGTGAGGTCCGTATCCTTCGAAGTGCATCTCCTCGATCGTCGCGCCGTCGAGTTCGCCCGTACCCTTTCGGACCGCCCGCTCGATGTTGGCCGCCGGCATGTTCACCGCCTTGGCGGCCTGGATCGCCGTCCGCAGGCGCGGATTCCCGTCAGGGTCGCCGCCGGCCCGGGCGGCAAGGGTGATCTCCTTGATGATCCGGGTGAAGGCCTTGCCGCGGGCGGCGTCGGTCGCGGCCTTCTTGCGCTTGATCGTCGACCATTTGGAGTGGCCCGACATGCGTCCCGGGCGCCCGGCCGGAAGAGTCCGCGAACCCGCCGGCGGCGGGCCCGCGGGCCGTCCCCGCTAGGCGTTCGCGCCCGCCTCCTTCTCGGCCCGCGCCGCGGCGATGACCTTCTCGGCGATTTCGCGCGGCACTTCCTCGTAGTGCGACAGCTTGGCGTGGTGCATGCCTCTGCCCTGCGTGATCGAGCGCAGGTGCGAGGCGTACTTGTAGAGCTCGGCGGCGGGAACCTTGGCCTTGATGACCTGGTAGTGGCCGCTCGCTTCGGTGCCGAGAATCTTGCCCCGGCGCGAGGACATGTCCCCCATCACGTCGCCGAGGAACTCCTCCGGCACGCGCACTTCGAGGTCGCTGAACGGCTCGAGCAGCACGGGAGAGGCCTTGAGCACGACCTGGTGGAAGCAGGTCTCGGCCGCGATCTTGAACGCCATTTCCGAGGAGTCCACGTCGTGGTACTTGCCGAAGAACACCGCGACCCGCACGTCCACGACCGGGTAGCCGGCGAGCGGCCCCTTCTCCATGCCGGCGACGACGCCCTTCTCGACGGCGGGAATGTATTGCCCGGGAATCACCCCGCCCTTGATCTCGTCCACGAACAGGAACTTCCCGCCACGCGGAAGCGGCTCGACCTTGAGGTGCACCTCGCCGAACTGGCCGCGGCCGCCGGACTGTTTCTTGTGGCGGTATTCGTCCTGCGCCTTGCCGCGGATCGTCTCGCGGTACGGAACGTGCGGCTTGCTGAGCAGCACGTCCACGCCGAAGCGCTTCTTGAGGCGCTCGACGAGGATCTCGAGGTGCAGGTCGCCCATGCCGAAGACGAGGTGTTCCCGGGTGCTCTCCTCGTATCCGCGCGCGAGCGTCGGATCCTCCTCGTGCAGGCGCGCGATGCCCTGCGCCATCTTCTCCTCGTCCCCCTTGTTCTTCGAGCGGATGCACTCGGCCGTGACGGGATCGGGAAAGTCCGGGGCCGCCAGCTTCACCGGTCGCGCCTTGTCGGCCAGCGTGTCCCCGGTGTGCGTTTCGCGCAGCTTGACCGCCGCGACGATGTCGCCGGCGGCGGCGCCCTTGCAGTCCGACCTTTCCTTTCCGGTCAGGTGGTAGAGCGTGCCCATCTTCTCGGAGCGTGCGCGCGAAGTGTTGAGGAGTTCCTTGCCCGGCTCGAGGTGCCCGGCCCAGAGACGAATGAGCGACAACTCGCCGAGGTGTGCTTCGGCCAGCGTCTTGAACACGGTGGCCGCAACCGGAGCCGTGGCCTCGGGCCGGATCTCAACCACGGCCCCGTCGCCGCCGCTCGGGCCCTTCTGGGGATGGACGTCGAGTGGCGAGGGGAGGACGTCCGCGACCTCGTCGAGCACTTCCTTGACTCCGAGGTTGTGGTACGCCGAGCAGCAGAACACCGGGGCCAGATCGCACATCACGACCCGTTCGCAGAGTCCCTTGCGGATCTCCTCGACCGACAGCTCGCCGCTCGAGAGGAACTTCTCCATGAGACTCTCATCGCCGGTCGCGGCCTCCTCCATGAGCGTCGCGCGCGCCGCGGCGGCGCGTTCCGCGAGCTCGGCCGGAATCGGGATCTCCTGGCTCTTCTCCTCCACCCCTCGCCCGGTGAACTGCCACGCCCGGTTCTCGATCAGGTCCACGATGCCGGAGAACTGCTCCGCCTCGCCGATCGGGATCTGCACCGCCACCGCGTTCAGGCCGAGACGATCGTGACAGCTGCGGACCGCCGCCGCGAAGTCGGCGTGCTCCTTGTCCATCATGTTCACGACGACCAGGATCGGGCTCTTCTCCTGCTTGAGCACCTCCCAGACGACCTCGGTGCCGACCTCGACTCCAGCGCTGGCGCGGATCACGAGGATCGCGGCGTCCGCCACCCTCAGGGCGCTGTAGACGTCCCCAACGAAGTCCGGATACCCCGGCGTGTCGAGCAGGTTGACCTTGTGTCCCGCCCACTCGAACTGGGCGAGTCCCAGGTCGATGGTGATCTGCCGCGAGATCTCGTCGGGGGCGTGGTCGAGCAGCGTGGTGCCGTCGGAGATCCGCCCCAGCCGGGTCGTCGCCTTCGCGTTGAAGAGCATCGCCTCCGCCAGCGACGTCTTGCCGACTCCGTGGTGTGCGACCAGGGCGACGTTCCGGATCTGTGCAGTGGGGAACTCTTTCACCCGACACCTCCCGTGCGCAGCTCGAAGTGACCCGAGGACGGCGTGCCCGCGTTTGACACCGGCGAGCATCAATCGCGTAACTGCAAGCAAAGGCGGAAACTAGCATCGCTGTTCGAAGCGGGTCAAGAACTCAGGGACGGACCTTCCGGACGCGCGGGTTCCAGCGGTCGCAACATTGACCCGCCGAGAACATCGGCGGGCCCGGGCGGATTGAATCCCTCCGCCCACGACACTACTGTGGGACGCACATGGTCTGTCGTGGGCCTGCGGGCCCACTCTGGATCTTCCCGGTTGTGGGCCCTCGGGCCCACGCACCATTGGACCCGAAAGGAGCCGTCGAATGTCGTTTCTGAAGCCCCAGCGTGCCCTGAGCCTCGGGATCGCTGCGCTCGCTGCCTTTGCCTTCATGTTCGCGCTCACCGCCCAGGCCGGCCCCAGCAAGGGCAAC
Organism: Candidatus Eisenbacteria bacterium; assembly: GCA_020847735.1. Lineage (NCBI taxonomy): Bacteria > Candidatus Eiseniibacteriota > Candidatus Eiseniibacteriota bacterium. The sequence continues at coordinate 5,227 of JADLBL010000024.1, read as the reverse complement.
GCCGCCGCGGGCAAGGTGATCTACACCTCCAAGTGCGTCGTCTGCCACAAGGCCGACGGGACGGGGGGCGTCAAGCTGACCGGCAAGCCGACCCCGAACTGGAAGCTGCCCAGCACCTGGGCCGACCCCGCGCGCGCCAAGGGTGGTGACGACTACCTGCGCGACTGCATCACCAACGGCAAGCTCAAGGAAGGCATGGTTGCGTGGGGCAAGTCGGGCCAGCTCAAGCCCGCTCAGATCGAGGACCTCATCGCCTACATCCACACGCTCGCGAAGAAGAAGTAGCGTCCTTCGGCCACCAGACGTACGAGACGAGGCGCGGCCCGACGGGCCGCGCCTCGCTGCTTTCGCCCGTCAGCGGATATCGAGCGTGTAGGGCAGCATCGCGAGCGTCGCGCCGGCCGGGAACCGGGCCGCCACGAGCCACGCGGCGAAGACGGGTGAGAGCGCGGAGGCCTCCGACTCGTCGTCTTCGACTCCGAGCAGGCCCTCCAGGAATGTCCGCACGAACGAGTGCTTCGGTCGCGGATAGAGCTCGAGGCGAACGGTCGCGTCCTCGGACAGCCCGGCGCGCGACCTTGCCACGGCCACCGCCGTGTTCAGGCCCCCCAGTGTGTCCACCAGGCCGAAGCGTTGGGCCGACAGGCCGGCCCAGACGCGGCCGCGGCCGAGCGAGTCCGCGCGTTCCTCGCTCATGCCCCTGCCCTCCGCCACTCGCGCGAGAAACACGCGGTAGAAGTCGTCGAGCTGGGCCTGGTAGCGATCCCGCTCCTGCGGGGTGAAGTCCCGGAACGGCGAGAGCATCTCCGCATTTCGCCCGCGCGAGACCGTTTCGATGTTCAGCCCGAGCTTCTGGTAGAGACCCAGCAGGTTGAGCTTGCCACCGAAGACGCCGATCGAGCCGGTGAGCGTCGTCGGTTCCGCCACGATGCGGTCGGCGCCGCAGGCGATGTAGTAGCCTCCCGACGCGGCGAGGTTCGACATGCTGACGATCACCGGCTTCTGGGCGCGGGCACGGCGCACCTCCTGCCAGATGTCGTCCGAGGCCTGGCCCGAGCCGCCCGGACTGTCCACGCGCAGCACGATGGCCTTGACCGCGCGGCGGTTCCGCGCCTCGCGAAGCGCGGAAACCATCGTTTCGGAGCCGCATTGCTCGCCACTCCACGGATTCGAGCTCGAACGACCGGGTACGATGGCGCCGCTCGCCACGATCAGGGCGATCTCCGGTTCGCCGAGGGACGTCGCGTCCTTCGTTCCGCGCACGTAACGGCTGAGTGAGGTCGTACCGAGGCTTCGCCCATCGGCCTGCCCGGCGAGCGCGTCGAGGCTGGGTTCATCGAGCAGCGTATCGAGCAGGCCGGCGTGCAGCGCGGCCCGTGCGGTGAAGGGGCCTTCGTCGATCAAGCGGCGCACGGAATCCGGGGCCAGGTCCCGCGCCGAGGCGAGCGAGTCCACGAGCAGGCCGTACTCCTCGTCGAGCAGCGATTCCAGCGCCGCGCGCGCCGGCGCGCTGAAACCCGTGCGGGTATAGGTCTCGACCGCGGACTTGTACTCACCCACGCTGGCGAAGTTCGGGGTGATGCCCAGCTTGTCGTAGGTCCCGCGGAGAAACATCGCCGACAGCGTCAAACCATCGAGTTGGAGGATCGCCGTTTCCGGCATCGAGACCAGGTCGGCCCCTGTGGCGAGCAGGTACGACTGCTCGTCGCCCCCGGCAAGGCTCACGTAGACCGGCTTGCCGGCGTCCCGGAACAGGGCGAGCGCGTCCCTGAACTCGGCGATGCGGGCCCAGCCCCAGCTCACGCCCCCGACATGAAGAACCAGGGCGTCGATCGCGTCGTCGTCGGCCGCGCGCGAGATCCCGGCGCATATTTCGCGCAGGCTGGGCTGGTCTCGACGAAGCGACGCAAGGGAGAACGGCAGATACGGGGCGGGAGCCTCGTCGATCTCGGCGGGCACGTCGTAGACCAGCATTCGGTGCTCGGTCGGGCCTCGTACGGGGCTGCGGAATCGGTTGACGACCGCCAGGGCGACGGCCCCAAGCACCACAACCAGGATGATCCACCCCAGAACCCTGCGTCGGGACCCCATGCAACCCTCCGTGGTGACGTGCGTTTCAGAACAGTCTACGGACGTCGAGCGAGAAGTAAAGGCTCCGGGCATCCTGATCCGGATCGTCGTGGCGCTCGTCGCGCAGCGTGGCCAGGGCGCGCACTCGCATCCGGGCCGGCAGTTTCTGGTCCAGGAAGGCGCTCAGCTCCACGAAGGTGAAGTCGGAATGAAGCGGGGTTGCCGGCAGCAGGAGGTCCGTCATCGCGGCGACGGTCCCGGCATAGCGCCTGCGCCCGAAAGCCGGGGCCACGTTCCACCAGGAGGCGGCGGTGAAGCGCTCGAGCTCCAGCGTCCAGCCGAGTTCGTCGTAGGACTCCGCATCGTTCCACGGCGCCGAGAGCCACTCGGCCCGCGGTCCCATTCCAACCCGCCAGGCCGTACCCAGCGTGCGCCCCAGGAGCAATCGTGCGTCCCAGACGTCGTAGTCGAAGTCGAGCAGGCTGTCCGGGACGTCGAAGCGGAGGGATTCGAGGCTGACCTCCGGGCGGATTTCCCAGGACAGCGCGGGCGCGAAGGTTCCCGACAGGGTCGTCTCGCCCCTCAGGAATCGGTCCCGGCTGCTGGTCACGTCCCGGAGGGCCACGCGACGGTCCGCCTCGGCCGCCAGGACGAGCGAGCTCGCGATCCCGAAGTTCCGTCGCCAGGTGACGGCCAACCGATGCTCGAACTGGTCGCGGGAGGTGGAGTCGCGGAACACGCGCCCCACCGCACCGTACTCCACGTCCCACTCCGAACCCAGGAGCGGCGTGCGCGCCCATCCGGCGGATACACGCGCCGAGGTGCCCGAAAGTACGAACGGGTCGCTGCCCGCGAGCGCACGCACGACTTCGGAGCCGGCCGCGAGGCGCAGCGCCGAAGACTCGTCGAACGACAGGAGCCTCGCGCGACCCGTGAGCGCTGCCCTCCATTCCCGGCGCCGCATTCCAAACCCGTCGTCGCGGCTGTACTCGGCGCGTGGTTCGAGGGCAAGCCGCAGCCGATCGCGAGGCTGCACACGAACCGTGGCCGTTGCGGCAAGGCGGGTCGCCTCGTCGCCCGTGGACAACTCCGGCACGAAGCGAAGCTGCCAGCGACCGCTCCCTGCAGACCGCAGGAGTTCGGCCATGGCGACCACCGCGACGCGTGACTCCGGAGAATCGTGGAGCCTGCGCCCGAGAAACGTCGTGTCGTCGATCGCCGATTCGTAGAACTGCTCATTCGAAACTTCGGCCGCCGTCCCAACCTCGCCGCGGACCGAGAGACTGTCCGCGCCACGGGCGGAACCCGTCGCGAGCAGCAGCGCCGCGGCCAGAACAGCAACGGTGATCTGCGGCGACGAGGCCGTGCCCCCCGCGTGGCCTGCCCCGTGGTGGGCAGCGCGAGCCTCGCACGATGGCGCGCCGGAGCGGATCATCAGGGAGGGCGTTGCGGCGGCCGGGTTCGCGTCAGCGACGACCGCGCCCCGGCGGAGACGATCCGGACCGGGCGGCACGCCGCGCCGTGATCCGGGCCACATGGGTCAGGCGGAGCGCCGCCTCGAAATGCCGGGCGCGATTCTCCGAATGCGCTTCGGCCTGCAGCGACTGGGCGCGGTCGAACGCGCTGCGAACCCCCGGGTCCGGATCGTCCCCAAGGCGATCGCGAAGCCTGGCGAGCAGATCGTCGGTGCGTTGCAGCGCGCGAGATGCGTTGTCCGCGAGCGACTCGACGACGTTGCACAGCCTCATCGCCTTCTGAATGCGTTCACGTGCGCTGGTCGTGAGCTGGAGACCGGCAAGGTAACGGCTCTCGCCGATCGCCGCCTCGGCGCGAGCCTGCATTTCCTGCGCGACTCGAAGCAGCGCCTTCGCCCGCGGATCGGAACAGTCCGCGAGGCGGTCGCGGGCGCGGTCCAGCAGTTCACCGGTGCGCTCCACCTGGACTTCCACCCGCTCCGGATCCGGCAGTCCGCGAACGATCGCGATCGCCCGATCCGCATGCGAGCGCGACTCGAGCGTCGCGCGTTCCGCAAGGCCGTACTGGGCCGCACCGAATGCCGTGCGCGCGCGATCCTGTTGCTGTCGGGCGGTCGCGAGTTCGCTCTTCGCCTGTGCGGGCGCAGAATCGAGAACGACCCGCTCCGCCTGTTCGATGCGCCGATCGGTCGTCTCGAGCGCGGCCTGGACGCGATCAGGCCACTGGCCCTGCGCGCCGGCGCGAACCGGCGAGACGGCCATGACCAGCGCGACCAGAACACTCAACCCATGTTGTCTCGAGACGACCATCGAGTCCTCCGGCCTCCCGTGGAGGCCAACTCCAGCGGGATCTTGCCGGTGTCAGGAAGCAGGCGCCATGCCCGGAATCAGGCGCTCAGGCCGCCGACGGAGAGCATTGCCGCCCATCAGTTTGCGCCCTCGCGACAAAATCCGGCACATCGCGAGGCCCGAACGGTTGACCAGCGAAGTACGCCTGCGCCCGGGTGGTGACCGGCTTCGGACACCGCGGGCGGCGTCACCGCCCCAGGCCCGGGCCGAAAAAAAGTGAAGCCCCACCCCGCTACGGGGTGAGGCTTCACGAAGGAAAAAAGGGGCGGCGACCTACTCTCCCACCGGGTCTCCCCGGCAGTACCATCGGCGCGGGAGGGCTTAACTTCTCTGTTCGGAATGGGAAGAGGTGTTTCCCCTCCGCCATAGCCACCCCAATACGGATGACAATCGAACGAGACGCTGGAACACCATGAAGCGCCTAAGAAAAACCGGCCAAGCCTCTCGGCTGATTAGTACGGATCGGCTGAAACCCTCACGGGCCTTACACCTTCCGCCTATCGACGTTGTAATCTCCAACGAGCCTTCAGGTGGCATAAGCCACGGGATCCCTAATCTTGGGGTGTGTTTCGCGCTTAGAGGCTTTCAGCGCTTATCACATCCGAACATAGCTACCCGGCAGTGCCCTTGGCAGAACAGCCGGCACACTAGAGGTTCGTTCGCTCCGGTCCTCTCGTACTAGGAGCAACTCCCCGCAAGGATCCTTCGCCCACGATGGATAGGGACCGAACTGTCTCACGACGTTCTGAACCCAGCTCACGTACCGCTTTAATGGGCGAACAGCCCAACCCTTGGGACCTTCTCCAGCCCCAGGATGCGATGAGCCGACATCG